>RPPU01000194.1 GCA_003819975.1 Desulfobacteraceae bacterium | reverse complement strand
TCAAGGCCGCGGCCACGGCCACAAAGTCGTCATCGGTCCCGCTGCCGGTCAAATCCACCGGGTTGGACAACCCGGCAATGGTTTTGAGCCGATCGGGCAGGCCGGCGCGCAATTGCTCTTGAAATTCCGGGGAGAACTGAGGCACGGAGAGGCCGTGCTCGGAGCAGAAGTCGACCGCGAGGGCGCCGTGGCCGCCGCTGATGGTGACGATGCCGATTTTCCCTTTTAAGGTTTGCCGGTAGTGGCTGAGCGATTCGCAAAAAGAGATCAATTCAAATTCGTTTTTGGCTTCCACAAGCCCATATTGGGCCAGGATTTCGGAGAAGACTTTGTAATCGCCGCCCAGGGAAGCGGTATGGCTGGATATGGCGCGCGTGCCCCCTGGGCTTTTGCCGGCTTTGAGAACGATCACCGGCTTGGTCGCGCGGGACGCGGCTTCGACAAAATAGCGGCCTTCGTTGCGGCCGAACCCCTCAATATAAAAAGCAATGACATCGGTGCCGGGATCGCGGGAGAGATAATCGAGCAGCTCCAGTTCTTTGACCATGGCCTTGTTGCCGATACTGACCGCCAGGGAGAGGCCGATGTTTTCTTCGGTGAATTTCACCATCTGGTCGACCAATACCCCGCCGCTCTGGCTGACGATCGCCACATTACCGCTCTGCGGCCGCATCATGCGTTCGCTGGGCAAAAAGAAGGTGTCCAGTTTGCCGGGGGAGTAAATACCGAGACAGTTGGGGCCGATAAAGGGAAAGTCAGCAGCCCGGGCCAGGTCGACCAAGCGGTCTTGGAGATCGCGGCGACCGCTTTCCGCAAAACCGCCGGAAATCACGACCGCGCCGCCCACCCCGGCCTGAATGCATCCTTCCATAACGCCGGCGGCTTGCTCGGCGCGGACCGCAATCACGGCCAAGTCGATTTTGGCCGGGATATCGGCAACCGAAGGATGAATTTTTTCGCCTTGCAAAAATCCGCCGCGTGGGCTTACGGCAAAGGCCTGGACCGGGTGTCGGAGCCGCAATTTATTATAAATGACATTAGCGGGATGCCGCTCATTTTCCGAAGAGATACCGATGATGGCCACGGTTTTGGGCTCGAACATGTTTTTGAAATTCAAGAAAATCTCCTTTTTGGACACTTATGTTGTAAACATCGACCCATTGTTGCCGATAAGATTAATAATGTTTGACAGGATTAACGGAATTAAAATTTAAATTTTTTCTTAATCTGCAAAAAAGTCCGTCATTCCGGCGAAAGCCGGAATCAATTCGAAAATTAAATTTCATTCAAAATAGTCGTAAATTTCCTTAAGGCTTATATCGGTGAAGCCCGAAATTACTATGATTGAGGCTTTGGTGTCAAAGGTCATGTTTCGCAATAAATTAGCCCGATGCGGACAATAAATCAATCGTAAAATGGGCCATCCCCGATTTTGGCACAGGATATCTCAAAATTCAAAAAATAAATTATGCGACTATAAAAGACGGCGTAAATTAAATCGTTCTCCTTTATTAAGATACATTTTTGAGATATCCTCTTGACAATCCCCCGGATTTTGCTGCACGGTAACCGGGTCTTAGAACCCGCGTAAAAATAAGTTGAACGATAGAGGATTGTAATTAAGGCCGATTTTGGAATGCGGCGACCAGGGCGGACGCCCTCGTGTGACGTGTCGCCGCATTAAAAGCGCGGACCAGGGCAGGAGCCCTCGTGTGACGCGTCCGCGCACTCCAAAAAGTGTCAATTGAATTGAATCATCATTTTAAAAATGTGACAACTTTAAATCAGGACTTGACCTTTACTTGTAAAAATTGTTCAAGTTATTTATGCGCAATGCCTTAGCGCTCATTAATGAGGGATAAATGCATTATTCATGCTCGATCCATCCCAATTATCCAAGCCGATATTTGGAATATTATAAAACCGGGTTGGAAACAGTGCTTGAATCGGTGCCGGCTTATCGACTCTGGCAAGCACATGATCCCGGCGCCGACAGCCCGCTGTTGGCGCGTTATGCGGCCTTGCCCAGTCTGCACAAAGCTTACATGGTCGATCAGGGCTGTGAAGGTTTTTTGCCGCCCAACAAGAATATACAACAAGGTCTGGCTCAGGGAGAAATAGAAATCGTCCACACCAGCGGCAGTACCGGAGACCGGGTGTCCAACATCTGGTATCAACCCTGGTGGGACGCGGCTGAGCGGGCTTCCTGGAAACTGAATACCCACGCAGATCGATTGCGTTTGGGCGGCCACCGCGAGGCGATCCTCACGAGCCCCCTTTGCACGGGTGCGGTCTGCGAAGAGGGTTATCTTGATATATCCCAACGGATGGACGGCCGGTTTCTTTATCTGAACGAGCGTTCGGATCCCTTCACCTGGACTCCCGAACACATGGACCGGATGATTGAAGAAATAAACTGCTTTTCACCGCAAGTGATCGAGGCCAACCCCTCTTTTTTGGCATGCCTGAGCCGGTATATGGTGAACAACAAAAGAACAGTGCGGTCGCCGGGTTTGATCGTTTTTACCTATGAGAATCCCTCCGGCCTGCATTATCGCCAGGTCCGGGCCGCGTTTCAAAGCCCGATCGCGAGTTCTTACGGGTCAACCGAAGCAGGCTATGTGTTCATGGAGTGCGAGGCCGGCAAGTGGCACCAGAATACCGATTGTTGTCATGTGGATTTTTTGCCTTTTAAACCGGAGTACGGCGGACCGTTGATCGGATCCATTTTGGTAACGAGTTTCAGTAACCCTTGGCGGGCTTTGCTGCGCTTTGATATCGGCGATGTGGTCCGGGTGGCTACGGAACCTTGTGCGTGCGGAAGGTCCGAGGGTCTTGTTCTTGAAGCGATTGAGGGGCGGGCGGTTAATCTGACGCTGACCCCGGACGGACAGCCCGTGACCCAAGGCCGGGTTGACCGGAGCCTGAGTTCCATCGACCGGTTGGATGAGTATCAGCTTATTCAGCCGGGTCGTTCGACCTATGAGCTGCGTTACGTGACCGCGGCTTCACGGCCGGCCTGGGTCGGCGAACAGATCACGGACCATCTTAAAGCCGTTTTTGGCCCGGCTGCCAAAATTTCAGTAAGGCAGGCAGAGGCGATTCGGCCTGATCCGCCCGGAAAATATCGATTGAGCAAAGCGCTGTTCGATATAGACAAAGACTCTTTTATCGATGAACAATACCGGCCGGTCATTATATAAATCTTAAATATCGAATAATGAATAATGAATAACGAATATCGAAGGAATAAAAGCAGAATCAATCCGGTCTTTTTATTGGCCGGCGGGCCGGGTTCACGGACGCGGAGTCCGGACCCGCTTTTGCAAACCATCTTTGCCGCGGCGGCCAAGAGCAAACCGAGCATTGCCTATCTGGGTTCGGCCAGCGGCGACGATTGCGATTTTTTCGAATGGAGCGCGCATTATTTCAAGCAATCCGGAGCCGGGCCGGTCCAATTGGCGCCCACGGTCGGGCCTAAAGCACATCCCGATAAAGCAAAAGAGGTTATGAAATCGGCCGATATGGTTTATGTCAGCGGCGGGGATGTGGAAGCAGGCATGGCGGTCATCGCGCAAACCGGGTTGCAGCCGTTTCTCAAAAGGCTGTTTAAGGGCGGCAAGTTGTTTTTCGGCCTTTCCGCCGGCAGCATTATGCTGGCTCAGGCCTGGGTGCGCTGGGAAGACCCGGATAATGATGCCACGGCCCGTATTTTCCCTTGCCTTAACTTTGGGCCTTTGTTATGCGACACTCACGCGGAAAAAGAAGACTGGGAAGAGCTTCGGGTCTTATTAAGTCTCAGCCCGGACGGAACGCGCGGTTATGGGATCCCCAGCGGCGGCGGACTTCGTGTCGATGCGGATGGGAGCGTACAAGCCATGGGCAAGCCGGTGCATTGTTTTATGCATAAGAAAGGAAAAGTGCAGCGGGTTGAGGACCTGCAGGTATCGTGATAGACGGAAAAGTGATGTTAATTACACGGATAGAATATCGAATGTCGAATATCGAATTATGAATCTCGAAGTGTTGAGATTCATGCGATGTTAGTATTCGTCAAACCGTAGAGTGACAGAAAAGTAAAATGGGTTTTTGCAATTAATCTGAAAAAAGGTAAAGCATGAAAATTGGTTTTTTCGATTCAGGTGTCGGCGGGTTGACGGTCCTTTACGAGGCCTTAAAGGTACTGCCTCATGAGGATTACTTGTACTACGGCGATACGGCCCATGTGCCTTACGGCAACAAACCCAAGGAAATCGTCCGAAACTATGTTATGGAAGCAGTGGATTTTATGGTCGGCAAGGGCATCCAGGCTTTGGTGGTCAGTTGCAACGCCGCGACCAGCGCGGCCATTGACGCTTTGCGGGCCAAATATTCGTTTCCGATCATCGGCATGGAACCGGCCGTCAAGCCGGCGGTTTCCGATTCGGCCGGCAAGCGCGTGCTGGTCTTTGCCACGGAAATGACTTTGCGGGAAGAAAAATTTCAGCGCTTGGTCGCGAATGTGGATAATAGCGGCATTGTGGATTATGTGCCGTTGCAGGAATTGGTTATGCATGCCGAACGCTTTGAATTCGAGCCGGAAATAATTTTGCCTTATTTGAAAAAAAAGCTATCACCCTTTGATCTGAATCAATACGGAACGATCGTCCTGGGTTGCACACATTTTCCCTATTTTAAAGATTTCATCAGAAAAATCGTTCCTCCTTCAATCGCCATCATCGACGGGAACAAGGGCACGGTGCAGAATTTGAAAAGGAAATTGGAGGCCCCGGGAACCAAATCAAAGGGAACCGGGCACCACATTCAATATTATCTGTCAAATGTGCCCACGGACCGCCGGCATTTTGAGGCCTATTTAAGATTAATGCGGGAAATCGATCATGCGGTTTTTGAATCATAACAACAAAAACCATATGGGAAGGACCGATACAGGCTTGATGTCATTGAAACAATTTTAGAGGATTTAATAGATCGTTTTACATGGTTAAAAAAATCTTCTTTTTCCCATATTCGCGGATCGGATCTTTTCCATCGACCTCTTTGCAACGGTAGGGTCCCTGCCGGTCAAGCCTCTATTTTTTTTCTTCATGAATATAGTCATATATTTCCAAAGAGGATTTTTTTAATACAGCCAACAAAGACAGTTTCCACTTATTCGGCAAACCATCGTAAACTTTCAAGAGCTGTATTCTTTGAAGTTCATGCTTTAAAATGAAATGCCCTATATCTTTGGCCGTATCCACATCCTTTTCTCTCTTCGCCGGGTTGGGCCTCCTGGCGCTGATGATGAATTTGTGCAGAACAAAAGCGGCGGGTTCCGGAACGTTTAGGGTCATGCCTTTATAAACGGCCTTCATGGTGTTGGCTTCCAAAAGGGTCAAATATCTCAGGCCCACAGCATTGATACCGAGTTTTTTAATATTAGGGGATCTCTAAAAATTGGTTTTATCGGCAAGTGCGTTCTAATAAAATCAGTTACATAGCAATTGAAAAGCATTAAAATACCGAATTTTTAGAGGTACCCATTATAAGGTTTATCCCTCCCTCTGCCTTTTTCCGGGGTTAAAAATTCGACCTTGAGCAGGGGATTGATATATTTACAAAGCCCGGTGGTAGGAGATATTTGTCTATCAAAACCAAAATCCGCAAGCATCCGGCCGACATTGACCTCTTTACGGATTTTCGGGGGATTAGGGATCAATAAATCAATATCCGTTGTCGCCTTGAAATGGATCTCATTTTTAGCGTGAAAATGCTCCTGATAAACCAGAGGGCACCAGCCGCCAATCAGGATGATATCCCGCAGGACGCCATTATTATCCAACTCTTTTAAAATCTTGTCGAAAACCTCAGTCTCTTTTTGCACGGATCACCTTCTTATATTCTTTGATTTCATGGATTTTTTTCTTAATGTCCTGCTCCAACTCTTTTCTTAAAAGGATTTGATGTTCAAGCTTATCTTTTAAAAGAGGATCGTATTTGCCGAGATATTTGGATTTGACTTTTTTGCCCTCTCTGAAAACGAGATACAGATAATCCTGGTTATTGATCTTTTTAATCTGCAAAGAGCCCTGCAAATGAGCGGAAAGCTCCTTTTTTCGTTGGGGAATGATTTTCTGTAAAGATTTCAATTCTTTTTCCCGAATGTGCATAAAAAAACTCATTTTAAAACCTTGCCTAACAAAAATATCAATATTATACTCAATGTTGGTTAAGCCATCAATTTTAGCTACCAGCCCTTTTTCTCTTTTTCCGACCTCTTGCTCTCGGGTTCAGATTTTGAATGGCTTGGTTGACTTCCAAGAGCAGGCTCTCGGCCTGTTTGAGTTTGGATTCCAACTCTTTTCTTTTGGCCAATTGATCTTCAATATCGGCCCGGAGTAAAGGTTCATCCCGACCAAGATATTTGGAAACAACCCGCGAAGCTTCCCGGTAAACCAGGTAAAGGTACTCCTGGTTATGCCGTTTTTTGACCTGGAGCGATCCGCGCATCTGCTCCGGTAGCTTGTTTTTGGCAAAACTGATATATTCCTCAAGCCGCTCTTTTTCATCGCTGCAAAGATGCATTACGATACTCATGGATTAACCTTGCCTAACAAAATTAGTTAGATAGTAATATATGTTGGTTAAAATGTCAACTGAATCAAAAGACGGGTTTGGTGGTAATATAAAGGACGTTATCGCCAAATCTCAGAGAAAAAGCAAGAATTTTGGAAGACTGGAAGTCAAATTTTAAACCTGCTTGCGGACTTAAATTCTGAAGAAAGTATCGTGTCCGGGTGTGATCGTCGATTGTGGGATAAATTTGGAAGCCTTCTGGTAAGCAAGGAAGGGCAGTGTCGGATTCCGGGAGATTTTTCAAAACACCCGGGGCCGGATTTTTTGTGAAAATTTTTGCCCGATATCCAATCAAGACACTGGATGAATCCGGGCTCTCCCCAGGACACCCGGCTAAAACGTTTAAGATCTTGAAGAATAGCCGGATCGGGACGAGCTGCTCGGAACATAAAGTTGAGTTACAGCCCCCCGATTCAATATCAATCTGTTCAGTTTATCCGAACGCGTAGTCTCCTCCAAAATGCGTTGATTGAAGCATTTGATAGGATTGAGGCTTAAGGAGAACACCTTCTTCTCGCGCACCCATTAGTTGATCCTGAATAAACTTACCCCAATCTTGAATTGAACAATGTACAGCTCCTGACGGTCCTAACGCCGGTAGATTGTCAGCTAACGGTCCATTAGTGTAGAAAGGCTTCCCGCTCGATTTATGTCCCCATGGCTGATCGATTTGTCCGGGAGTGCCCAGCCCACCAAACCCTGCCGATTCCATGCCCAAGGGTAAAAAAATATGCTTTTTTAACGCATCTTCCCAACTTATTCCCGTTACCCTTTCAATCATTGCCCCTGCTATTATGTAGCCAAGGTTGGAATACAGATACTCGCTTCCTGGTGCGCTAAGTGGTTTTTGTGACAATCCTTTTTTTACGGCCTCAATTCTCTGTTGCTGAACCGTGCCGTATTTAAGTAGCTTTGAGTATGTCAAGTTCGCTGGAAGTCCTGCCCGGTGGGAAAGCAATTGCAAGAGTGAAACCTGCTTGTTATCGGGATAAAATGAGTCAACGAGTTCTGGGAATATTTCTGACACTGTGGATGTCCATTTTAGTTTGCCTTGTTCAATTAGAATCGCAGCGAGCGTTGAAGTCATTATCTTCGTATCCGATCCCAGGTGCCAGAGATCTTCCTGGGTAACGGAAACGTTTGTCCCCCACTTGCGAATCCCTGCCGTGGCGATCTTCTGCAATCTCTTGCTGGTGATCACGGCAGCAGCCATTGCTGGTACCGCATGTTTTTGACGAACTTGCTCCAACATTTTTGCAATGACTGGGTCTCCCCCGATTAAGGCGCCATTCG
>RPPU01000193.1 GCA_003819975.1 Desulfobacteraceae bacterium | reverse complement strand
TGGGCGGTCCCGCCCGAACCGCAATGGCCCGTATTGGCTGAACCGCCCGTTCCGCAGGCGCCGGAAGCGGTACCGCCGGGGTTGCAAGTACTGGCGCCCATGGCTTGCTTTAGATCGACGTTCAATTCATAAATTCTGGGCGGTTCATACTTTTTCTTGCTTTTTTCGTCATTCATCTCTACCCTCCCGGCCCCCTGCACGCGCAAGGTTCGGTTAATTGTTGATCGATCTTCGTGAAAAAAGAAGGTTCCTTTTTAAAATGTAAGCGATAAAAAGGAACCGTACGGCATAAATCGGCGACTTGCTGAAATGTGCTGCGAACGGCATCGGCAGAAAAGTTTCGGAAATAATGAATATGATTTTTGAGGATCATCGATCCGGCTGTTGCCGAAGAGATCTCCTCCAAATCATGATACGTATCCTGCTCAATGAATAAAACCATGGCCAATCGCGATTCTTTTAGGTAAATGGATTTTCCGCTATTAAACGGACACGAAGAGATAACATAATGATTATCCTTTTTCTTTAGCAGAATGGCATCGTCGCCGAGGACCTCCTCTTCTCGGCAAAACCGGGCAATGGTTGTTTTTCCGGATCCCGATGAGCCTAGAAAGAGCAACCCGGCTTTTTCTCTTTCAATACCGGTGCCGTGCAACATGATCGTATTCGACAAAGGCAAGGAAGTGGCGGCGACGTAATAAACGGCTTTGCCAATGACCGATATGGGCGAATAATCCCAAAATGGTTTGACCCACCGAAATCCGGATTTCAAGAACAAGACCGAATCGCCGGTCGTTTGATTCTGAACCAAAAAGCTCTGATCGATCGTCAGGACCGAAACCGGTTCGTCGCCTGGCATACCATGCAGATGTCGGTTGATCTCCGGAACGCTCAAAAACGGCCTAATTCGGCTAAAAAGGCTGTTACGTTCCGCTTCCGGATCGGGGGCAAACGGAAATTTCGACAGATAACCCTCGATCCAATTCTTGATTCTCTTTTCCAATTGCGGTTCTGTGTGTTCATGCTCGCGCATCGTAATGGGTTGAACGCTCAACCGGCCGTGCGCTGAAGAGTCGTTTTCCTGTACATAAGGGGCGAACCGGGCGGCTACCCGTCTTTTAAGCAGATAATCGAATCCGGGAAAAAGGCATTGCAGCTTATAATCCGATATGTTCAGGGTGATCCGATTCATGGACTGCATTTCCTCGATGAATATAAAAGCCGCCGATCAAGCATTCGGCAACACGCTCATTTCCAAAACGCCTTTTTGAAACAAATCTTCCTGAAAAAGACGCAGATCTTCAAGCGCTTTCTCGCTCGTTACGTCGAAGGCTCGGCAAAGTTCGTGCACGATCCCGATTGAATCCGTTTGATTTCGCATCATTTTAAAAACAACTGCGGCCATTTCATTGAAAATATAGGGCACATTCGTATGGAGGTTCAATACGAGCCATTCCCGGTTTATTTCCTCGAACAGGATAGCTTTGCTTATGACGAACGGCATGCGCGCAATTCCTTTCCCGCCTTCCGGAGAAGATCGTATAAATGCAGGTTCTGGTTGTTGATCCATTGCGCCGTGCCTAGCTCAAGATACTTTTTCCGCCTTCGTAACTCATCATCCGGGCAACCCGCATGATTCACCGGAATATCTTCGCAAGCATCGAACCCTTTTCTCAGAAAAGCCGCCATATCAGGAATAAGCCCTCGTTTTATGGCCTGATCGAATATACGGGTTCCCGGGAAAGGCGTGATCATGAAAAAATGAACCGCGGTAATTTGACGAACATTTCCCGGATCGATGAGCGCTTGAATGAATTTCAAGGAATCGTCGACTGTGTCCTGAGTTTCCACGGCTGCGCCCACCAGCATATAGATCGTGATATTCAAGCCGACATCCAAACAGGTCTGGAGCGCCTGGATGGATTGGTCGACCTGCACATGCTTGTTCAACCAATCAAGCGTCGGCTGACTGCCGGACTCCACGCCAAACCGCACATCAAAACAACCGGCATCCTTCATGCGCCCCATCAGGCGTGCATCCACTTTATGGACATGCCCGTTACAGGTCCAACGGATTTTTAATTGCTCACGCTCCAAGGCGTCGCAAAATTCGTACATCCAGGCATGATCCCAAATTAAAATATCGTCCCAAAAATAGAAAAACTGAATACGGTCCCCATATTTCGACACCAATAATTTCAATTCATTCAGAACGCCGGCAACGGAACGATATCGAACCGGATAACCTTTGATGGTGTGATCGCAATAAATGCAATCAAAAGGGCATCCGCGACCCGCCATAATACTCATGGCGCCGGCGCCTTTTTCAAATGTTTGCGGTTCATAGCCCTGAAACGGGGCAGCCAAATACTCCGCCATTGGAAAATGGTCCCACGGCGGCAAGGGCAGTGCATTCAGATCCGGCAGGCGCGGCCTGGCAGCGGTCCGTACAATGCCGCCGCTCAGAGTCCTAAAATAAAGCCCTGCCACCGCTTTCGGTTCGATCCTGTCCCGGATATGATGGGCCAAGGCCACAATGGTTTCTTCACCTTCACCAACAACAATATAATCGATGGGAAGGTGTTCCATTAAGAATTGGGGCAAGGCGGAAGCCAGATGACCGCCTAAAACGATTTTTATTTCCGGCTTGATCCGCTTCAAGACATGGCAGATCCATTCGACATAAAGGTAATCGCCGGTCAACGCGCTGATCCCGACCAGCCGGAAGGCATCGCCGAGTGCCTCAATTTTATGAACGACTTGATCTTCCGTCCATTTTTCCGCATTAATATCCCAGACTTCAATCTCATACCCGGCTTGCAACAATGAACCGGCAATATAGGCCAATCCTAAAGGAAAAATAGGCTGATAGATTTTTTTGCACGGCGGATGGATGAGAAGAATGGGCATAAACTCAGCAGTCCGTTTCAATTAAATTTCTCCGAAATAATTCCGCCAGAAAAAAGTCCAAGTCCGCGACAAGCATGTTTTTTTCCGCTTGATACGCGGCGCACAGCAACGCAATCAACTCGTTCTTTTGCCGCGGACAATCCATCCAGGCCCATATTTTCGTCCCGGCTTCATTTAATTGGAAGGGGCATGGATTTCCATTTTGAATGATAATGGCTTTGCCCTCTAAAAGGCGCGTGACGCTGTTAACGCGCTTTTTGATGACCGCATCATCCGGGATAACATAAACCTCCGTCATTTTCCGCTCCGTAACTTATTCAAAACGATGAATACCTTTTGGTTGTTTTTGGATGACCTTTTGATGCTCATCCTCAAAGCGGAATTCGGATTCGGACAAAAAAAACACACTGAAAGTAGTTCCACCCGATTGCAGACAGTCGGTTTTTCCATTGCAAAACCGGCACTGACTGATCCGTCCCGGACAAAGATCGAAATCGCGGGGAATAAACCGGCAGCGCGAGGATTGCATGTTCATCTTAAATTGATGACGTTCCGCAAAAATTTTCATCCGCAGCAGATCGGCACCTTTACCGCCGGCGTTGAAATCAAACGGTCTTTTCGAAGAATACAGCATCGTCTCCTGGGTTGAAAAAAATCCTTCAAAAATACGGTTTTGATTTTCCGCAATGATCCCGACGCCAAAATCCCTGACCGTCAATTCGACGCCTTGTCCTTTGGGCGCAACGCCGATTTCGATCCGTCCTTCATCGGGCGTGGCTTCAATGGCATTCCGAACCAGTCCGTCAAAGACTTTATTTAATACTTCTTCGGGTAGAATGATTTTAGGACCGAATTTGATATCCATCCGAATATCCAAATTTCTATGGCCATATTGTGATTTTAAAATTTCGAGTCGGTTTGGGAGGCATTGTTCCAAGGCAATGGCCTGCATCTTGTTTTCTTTAAAGCCAAAAGTCTCTTCAATATGTTTTTTTAATTTTTCTATAATCGGCCCTTCCCCGGTTTCTTCGGCAATTAATGTCTCCAATTCATCCGCACATTCTCGCAATAAAAAATTCAAGAGGCTGTAAGGCTTATAGGGTTTATCCAGCATAATATCCTGCGCTTGGTACTGAATATCCAAAACCCGCGCCAGATTTCTTTGGGCTCTTAAGATCGTCGGTTTCCAACTTGTCTCCGGTAGGGCAGCGAGCTTTTTTTCCAAAAGATGTAAAGAAGATAATAAAACGGCAAGGGGTGTTTTTAGTTCGTGCGAAAGATGATTGATCACCCGATCCTTAGCCCGATTTAAACTTGCCAATTCTTTATAGGCCTTTTTTATTTCCTTGGCGAAACGGGCGTTCTCGACCGATAGTCCGACAGTCCCGGCAATCATTTCCATCAGTTCCACGTCCGCTTCGTCAAATCCATTTTTTTTATTGACGGCGCAAAGGACACCGATGATCCTTTCCCCGCTTCTTAAAGGCACATCCAATATATTGATCGTATCACCCCAAATTTCTTTATCAATCGTGTCAAAAAAATCAGGATCCATCGAGGTGTCCGGTACCATGGCCGGCTTGCCGGTACGGACGACTCTGCCCGCAACACCGGATGAAGAAGCAAATCGCATTTCCCGGGCTTTTTTTTGGCTCGCTTTCTTTTCATAAGCGCCACCCAGAAAAAAAAATTCCTTTTTCTCTTCATCCAATAAAATGATCATGGCTCCTTCAACCTTCATTAACCTTTTAATTTCCGCGCTGATAAAATCAAGCAAGTCCTCCAACTCCGGGTATTCCGGCAGGGCTGTGCTGATTCGAAGTAAGGTCTCATTGGTTTGCGCCAAACGTTTTTCATGGGTGATATCGCGCAAAATAAGCAATTCACCATTCGGTTCTTCACCGCTTTCCGAATAAACGATTCCGCGCACAATGACATCCAGAAGACGGCCGTCTTTTGTCAACCTTTTCGATTCAATCTGCAAAGTCCCTTTTTTATGCAATAGCTCTTTAACGGCTTCCCGGGTCTGTTGTTTTAAATGCTCCGGAACAAAAGGGATATGCTTTCCATCTAATTCTTCCCACTGCCAGCCGAAGGTCTCGGTAAAAGCCGAATTCAAATACCGGACCAAACCATCCATGGAAAATATGACAATGGGGTCTGGAACAAACTCCAATAAAGATTGGTAACGTTCGCCTGAAGGATCAACGCATTCCGGGGTGGTTTTTCTTAAACTTGTTTTCATTTTTTATATTATTTTATATAAAATTTATCCATTTTGCCATTCATTTTTTATTGTTATAAAAGATTGGCTTATGTTATGTTTTACAGATGCCTTTTTGTTAATAAAATTTTAATAATCAGAAATAGAAAGCGCCTTATTATTCCACTAAATGAGGTCCGGATAAATGAAAAAAATTTTCCAGTTTGCACTTTTTATTTTTATGCTCGTTCCAAATACTCTCATCCCGGCCTATCAACAAATTAACCCCAAAATAGCCCTATCTGAAATCTCTTTTAATTTTAAAGAAATTTATGAAGGCGATAATCTCGAACATACCTTTATTGTTTTTAATAAAGGCGTAACAGTTCTGATAATTGAAAAAATTGAAACCGGCTGAGGATGTTCGGTTGCCTATTTCGATAGGAACATCCAGCCCGGTCGGGAGGGAAAAATTAAAATTCAAGTAAAAACAGCCGGTTATGAAGGAGAAATGAGCAAAAACATCACTGTTTATACTAATGATCCTAATCAAAAAATATTAACCTTAGAATTAAAAGCTTTTATCAAGCAATCCATATATTTATCGAGAAAATCCATTACCCTGCAAGGGATGGCGGGACAAACCATAACCCAATCAATTGAAGTCAAAGCAGGTGAAGATAAACCCCTTATCCTGAAACCGACATTTTTTGATCTGGATCAAAAAGTATCCTATCAAATCGAAGAAATAATCAAAGGGAAAATCTATAAGATCCATTTTACCCATAAACCAGGACCGGTTGAAAGCTATAGCGGCTCCTTAACCCTGGAAACAAATTTTTTGAAAAAACCTCAAATAAAAATCCTGATTTGGGGAAATTTTACCGCCAATTAAGTTGAATGGCAATTGAAAGGCAAGAATGGCTTTTATTGAAATTTTTACCGATGGAGCTTGCAGCGGTAACCCCGGTCCGGGCGGGTATGGTGCTATTATAAAATATGGCCATGATTTCAAGGAGATATCCGGATGTGACCCTTATACGACAAACAATCGTATGGAATTGCTGGCCGTTATCGAAGCTCTCCGCTTACTTGAAAAGCCTTCAAAGGTTAAGATTACCACTGATTCCAATTATGTTGTTAAAGGCATGAGCGAATGGCTTTCATCATGGATTAAGAACAATTGGTTAAATTCTCAAAAAAAACCCGTTTTAAATAAAGATCTTTGGGAAATTTTAAATAACTTAACGAGACCTCATGAGATTCAATGGATCTGGATCAAGGGCCATAATGGGCATGCGGAAAATGAACATTGCGATCAAATCGCGCGGAATGCACTAAAAAATTGTCAAAAAAAACCAAAACTTGACGAATTATAAAAATAATGCTACTTTTTCAACATTGCTGTTTAAACATGACAAATATATGGGATTCAAATTAGAATTAATTTTAAATTAGGAGCGAGCTATGAAATGCCCCAAATGCGGATATATTAGCTTTGATTATAATACCAGATGTCCAAAATGTAATAAGGATATCGCCGCTGAACAAGAAAAGCTGAATTTCCCACCTTTCAAGCCGAATCCTCCTTTCCTGCTTGAATCCTTGATTGGTGAGGCTACCGATTCAGCTCCGGCCCTCCATGTCCGGCAAACAAAACAAACCGATTCTAATGCCGGTTCCAGCCCGAATGAACCGACCTTTTCCGATAAGAATGCCAGCGGTGAAATTCAAGAAATTAATATTGCCTCCTATGGCCCTAACGAATCTCGGGAACAAGGTTTTGGAGAGCTGGAGCTTCCTTCAGATTCATCGTCTCCTAATATAAATCTTAATCAATCGAACGACGAAATATCGCTCGACTTTGGCGACCAGAATGACTCATCATCAAAAAGTTCAACCGGTATTGACGATATGGCTCTGGATCTTGATCAGACTTCCGATGAATTCGCCGAAATAGATAATACTGGAGAATTAAATCTTGATTTCGATAAATCATCCACGCCGAAGACAAACGGAAAAGATATGGACTTCAAATTGGATGATTTTAGTCTTGATGAAGCCGAAAAACATCAAACAGGAATAAAAAAGCCAAAAGCTTCTCAAAAATTAAACCTGAATGATATTTCCTCTGATATCGATTTTGATGATGATGATCTTTCAATCGATCTTGAAAATCTTGATTTAGATCTCGATTTGGATACATCGGATTCAGAGAAATAACTTAACTTTCTTCTTGACGGGTTTTTGTTTTCAAGTTATATAAGCTGCACTTTCATGCCGAGATAGCTCAGCCGGTAGAGCAGAGGACTGAAAATCCTTGTGTCCACAGTTCAATTCTGTGTCTCGGCACTCGCAAACAAAAAAGGGATTAGCTTCTTGAGCTAATCCCTTTTCACTTAATTCTCATAAATTTAATACATCTCTAAATCGCTATTCGAATTAGACGATTTTTCATCTGCCGTTATTGGTTTTAAAAAATTTGATACTGGATCAATTCCATATAAATTACGAAAAATGAAAAGGGATTGGCTTTACAAAACCAACCCCCTTTTTTTATTTTACATAAAATATTTGCAGCTCCTGCTGCGAATATTTTATTACATCATGCCGCCCATACCGCCCATACCGCCCATGCCGCCCATGCCGCCCATGCCGCCGCCATGAGGCATGCCGCCTGGCATATCGTCTTTATCTTTCGGTTTCTCGGCAATCATGGCCTCGGTAGTCAATAGCAATGAAGCGACCGATGCTGCATTTTGAAGGGCAAACCGGGTGACTTTGGTCGGATCAATAATACC
>RPPU01000192.1 GCA_003819975.1 Desulfobacteraceae bacterium | reverse complement strand
TATATAAAACCATTTGTTTTTTTCTTAATATAATCAGGATTTAATATGAATAACATGTGTGTTAATTCCTCTTAAATATTTTTTCCGTTTCCTGCGTCGAGTTGCTTATTCTATCCGGAACCCGGAACGCCCGAATGAATGTGATGGTCCAATAGAGCATGTACAGCATAAAGGCAATCAGAACCGGCAAAAACAGGCTTTCTTTCAATTGCACCGGATCGGACAGGTTGGCGTCGATGACGAGCAATTGAACGGCCGCCAGGAAAGCGAAAAAGAAGGTCCCCATGCCCGACATGCGTTCCGTGAACAACGCCAGGACGCGCGGTTTGTTTTCTTCCTTTAGCCAATACTCTTTATGGGGCAGGTTGATCATGCGTTCCGGAAATTTTAAAATGGTCCGGGGAATATAAAAAAGAATGAAAAAGAGCGGGATTTCCAAAGCCGGCCAAATCAAGATATAGCTTCCTTTGGATCCCCACGAATCGGGATTGCCGCCCAAGGTGAAATGGGTGGCCACTTGCTCAGGCAAGAAAAAGTAGGAAGCCGCAATAAGAAGAATATTGACGATAAAAACAAGAATGAACCATTTGCGCATGTTTGATATTTCCTTTAAGCGGCGTCTGATTGGCGAGAACCGCCCAATAGCTTAGGCAGATCTTTCAGCATATCCTCCATGGGGACAACATCAATGGGTCCCTCGGACATCCGCCGATTACCGCCATAGACCAGGCAGGCTTTAGCCGTGGGATAATCTTTTATAAATAACTTTAGACCGCTGAACATAGCTTGGGTCAGGCGAGCCGTTCGTTTAATCTCAAAAGCCAATATCCCTTTGTCGCCGTATAAAATAAAATCCACCTCGGCATTCGAAGTAGTTCTCCAATAATAAATCGTGTACCCAAGTTCTAATGTCGCATTAATCGCAACTAGTTCCTGCAAAAATAGCGTTTCGGAAGCAATCCCTTCTATTTCTTCCGGAGCATCCAGCGGCCCTTTAGGTCTGATCGTGCGGTAAATTCCAGCATCAAAAAAATAAAATTTAGCGTGTAGTTGTATGCGCCTTTTTGCTCTTTTGGTAAACGCAGGAATACGATAGGCAATGAGCAAATCCTCTAAAATAGAAAAATAATTTTCAACAATCTTCCTTTCCACCGAGCACTCGCGAGCCACGGAAGCAATATTTAGTACGGAACCTTGCGAAAAACTGGCGGCTTCCAGAAAACGTGCAAACATACCCAAATGACGCGTCAACCCCTCTTGCCGAATCTCCTCTTTCAAATATGTTTTTACATAGCTTTCAAGATATTTTTTTGGGTCGTCTTCTAAATAAGCACTCGGTAGATGACCGAACTGCAAAGAACGGTTCATATCGAAGGCGTCTCCCAATTCAGGAACGGTTAACGGAAAAAAAGCATAGGTGCGTGCCCGCCCGGCCAATAAATTTTGCCCCTTATTGCGTAATTTTCTTGCGCTTGACCCGGTTAATACAAACTTAAATTTGTAAGTTTCGATCAGGCGATGAATTTCATTCAGTAATTCTGGAATTCTCTGAACCTCATCCAGGACAATCCAATCCTGGAAATCACGCGGAATATAGTTTTGCAGTCTTTGAGGGTTGGCCAGCAAAACATTGAATAATTCAGCTTCCAATAAATCCAAATACACACTTTTAGGGAAATTAGCTTTCACCCATGTGGTTTTACCTGTTCCACGGGGGCCGAAAAGAAAAAAGCTATTATTGGGCGTTTTTAACAATCTGGAAAGCATAATTCCATTTTACATAGTTTTTTGGAGTTAGCAAGGCTAATTTTTTATAGGTTAGTGCCAGAAAGGAGGCTTTGTTCTTATCTGCGCGTTGTGGTTTATGAGCCTTGCTCTTTTGTCCGGCTTTTTTGCCGCGTGCGAAACCTGCGGACCTTGATCAGGCTGGAACAGGTGTTGCTGCACCAGCGCCGGGTCGTGTTCTTGCTCTCATCGTATAAAACCCAGCCGCAGGCCGGATTGCCGCATTTTTTGACCCGCAGCACGTCATATTCCGAGAGTACTTTCATAAAAGAGACGGCTAGGGCATGCAGGATATAATTCCAACCCGAGACCGCCGGTTGTAAGCGCGCCTTGTATTTACCGTTTTCTTTTTTGAATTCATAATAGAGTGTCGTCAGGCCTACATAACGGTTGATCGTTCCAAGCTGCTCATCAGAAAGCTCTTGCCCACTGTCCAGAGTATCCACCGCCGAAGAAAGCACAGTCCGCAAATCTAAAAGACTTTGAGTTTCCTGTTCGGTTAAGGGATCCGCATGAGCGGGTAGGTCATATTTTTTTAAAAACTCGTCCAGCCAATCCTTATCCAGCAACCGGTCCTTGAAAGGCGGATGGGTTATGGTCCATTGGGTATTAATAAAATCTAAACACATGAAATTCATATTATGGAAGCCCTTAAAGCTATCTATCTGTTTTTACAATATATATCAACCAAGAATACGAAGCAAAATAAAAAACTAATGTAACCTATAAAAAAATATTGACGGTTACAAAAAAATCTTTATTCTGTAACCAATTATAGCGCTTTTATAGGTTACTTCAAGGAGAAAAATATATGAATTCAATTATATTAAAAACGGCATTTCAATAAAAGGAAGCTTTTGTTGCAAGGATAGTGCGGAGATAGCTCGATGATTTATTCGTGGAGGGGGTTTGATTTCACGGGAGCCCCTCCCTTAATCCCTCCCACAAGGGGAGGGAGAAAAAGAACCGTGCGCCAAGCCTCCTTTCTTGGATTGGCAGGATCAGAACCGCACTCTGCGTTCCCTTCCCTGATGGGATGGGTCAGGGGAGGGTGAAGTAGGTGATGAAAATTTTGAGCGGAATTTAGCTTTTAAGATTATAATTCTAGATTTCTTCATTAAAAAGCAGCTTCCAGGCTGCCTTGTAAGCCACGATTTCACGGCAGGGTTCCGGAAGGTTTTTCATGAATTGACGGAATATTTCCGCTTTTTCCGGAAGTTCATTCATGCGATCGCCGCCCAGATCAAAGGCAGCCAGAAACCGCCAAGGATGGTCCGCAATCAGATCCGTCCATTCCGGCTTAACCTTGCCGGTGGCGTGATTCCAGACTCGAGCGTGATATTCTTCACTGCCCGGATACTTCGAATCCGATCCGCCAAAGGCCAAATCAAAGTATAAATTGGGATAGGTTTCAATCAGCTTGCGGACATAGGCCGGGTTATAAGAGGGCGCCCGGCTGTTGTAGCGGATCTGGGCCAGATGACACCAGATCACTTTGGCTTTCGGATATTTGGCCAACATCTTTTCCAACGGTGGCAGCAAGCCGTCTTCAATTTCATAATGAATCTGAAACGGCAGGCTTGATCTTTCGGCGTAAGCGAATAAACGCTCGCCGACCTCCGTATCGATCGCAATGGTGATATCCCGGAATGTTTCATTGCGTTTGTATTGACGCGGCGACATATAATGCCTGAACTCAAATTCGCCCAAAAGCGGGTAATGATCCTGCTCGGCTTTTTCAATGGTTTTTTCGAGAAAACGTTCCGGCTCCTCAGTCCAGGCCGGGTGAATTCCGGCCGTGGTGACCGGGATATAGCGCCAGGGGTCTGCATTCTGCAGCCTGCGGGCAGCATCGCTCCAGACGGTTTTATTTTCTTTATATTCTTTTTCGCCGATTTCAGGTGAAAAAGCGAGCAGCGCCACGCCGTTCTTATCCATCTGCTTGGCAAGCAATTTCGCATCCAGGCCGCCGGGGCCGTAACTCGACTCTATGTCGATAATCGGAACTTGTCCGGACAATTTAATGGACTGGATTCTGGTCAACCAGCGGGTTTTTAACGCGTTCAGGTCGAAAGGCACATCCAATTTGGGGAATCGATCCACACGGATCGCCTCAGGGACGGGACCCAAGGGATTTTTTTCTTCCTGAGCATAGGCCGGGATGAAAAAAAATACGCTGACAAGCAAGGTGATCGCTGAAGCGGCGCCCGCCGGCGGTCGGATCCTTTGCATGACTTCTCCTTATATTTGGATCTTTAATTTTTTGTTTTTTCTCCAATACACAGCGATGCCGAATTCAAACAGGCTCCATAAAATCACAAATAAAAGAAGCCCGATCCATAGCGGTTTAACGGCTGTCTTTTTTAAAATTAAGTAGGCAAAAGCATAGGACAAAAAGGCCATAATCAAAACGGCCGGCAGTACTTGGGTTAAGAAGAACCGACCAAGCCCGATTTCATAAGTCAGTTTGGAACCGCAGGTCGGGCATTTGATCATGGTGGGCCAGGCGGCTTTGATAACAGCCCAAAGTCCGATCTCTTCTTTACACCAGGGGCAATGTTTTCCTTTGTCCATAAAATCCTCCTGAAATCCAATTTAATGTTACAGACTTATTGATGTCTGCAAAACATCTGCCATTTGAACCGATTAAGCAACTATCGGCAACTCAGCACGATCTGTGAAATATTTCAAGATATTGCGGTTTGGGGTTTGTCATTATTCTATATATTGTTTTATCGTCTCTATCTTAAAAAATTTTCATTTCCTGACGACCTGATTTAAGCAGTATATCGATCTATTACAGCTAAAATTAAATTCAGCGTATATTCCAAATCCTTTAAGCTCACCATTTCCGCGGTGGAATGCGTGTACCGCACCGGAAAAGCAATCGGCAGAGTTTTCGGCCCCTGCACATCCAGAGCCGCGACATCGGTCGAACCCCCGGTGAAAATCACCTGTACCGGAATGTTTTTACTTTCCGCCAGGCTTTTAATCTCTTTAACGAATGCCGGATCGGCTAGATAACGATTATCCATGGCCCGCAGCGCCGGACCTTTTCCCAATACGGCCGGGCCCAACGAGCGGTTGCTGTCCGGAGTAAGACCGCTGGAGGCGGTGTCGATCGCAAAAGCAAAGCGAGGCTGATATTTGGAACCGATCAGCTGCGCTCCTCTCAAGCCCCGTTCTTCCTGGACTGAAAAGGCGAAGAGGACCTTCTTTTTTAACTTAAGATTTTGAACTTTCTCAAGCGCCTTGAGCAATATCGCGCAACCCGCCCGGTCATCCAGACCGCGGGCTGAAACATATTTATGATTCAGAATTTCAAAAGTCTTGGCAAAGGTTATGGGGTCCAGAACCTCGATTCCCAAGGCCGCTGCTTCGGCCGCCGAATCGGCGCCCACATCCAAATAGAGCTCCTCAAAAGACATGACTTTTTTCATTTCTTTGCGGTCTTCCGCCATCAAATGCGGCGGCTTGAGACCGACCACACCCTTGACTTCTCCTTGTTTTGTGAGAATGCGCAGCATTCGGCCCGGCATGACTCGGGGATCGATGCCGCCCAAGGAGCGGACTCTGATAAAGCCATCCTCCCGGATATCCGCCACGATCAGGCCCAATTCATCCATATGAGCCACGAACAAAAGCTCATCCGGACCGGAGCCGATTTCAACAACCAGATTGCCCATGGCATCCGTTTGTTTTTTGATCCCTTGGGGCAACTTGGTTTCAATGGCATGCCGCAGCGGTGTTTCATATCCGCTGATGGCGTGAACCTCGATCAATTCTTTGATCAACTCGATCATTTTTCAACTCCCTTAATAAATCCTTTTTTATGTTATGGGCAGGGCGGTTTGGCGCAAGCCGTGGTCCCGGACGTATTCGTTGCAGCCGGCGCATTGCCTTTCATTTCGATTTTTCGAATGCGTCGATAGATCATGGGGTCTTCCAGCTTGAATAATTCCTCGATTTTATGTTTCTTGAGAAAAAGGCAGATGTTTTCCGAGCTGTCCGTCAGAAAAACGGAGGTGCCATATTTGTCTGACGTTACTTTCCCTTTAAGCAAACCTTTGATTATAGCTTGTTCAAAAACCTCCTTTTTAGGCAGCCAGATCGTTAAATAGATATCATCCACGAATTTATAATATCCAAACAGGTAATCTAATTCTTTATTGCTGTCGCTGTCTTCGTCTTGTATGTTTATGAACCGATTGTTGCCGCATTCCGTCAATGTGCCGTTCATTTCCGTAAGTTTGAAATGGTTATCCTTCCATTCCAAACCGGCGATACGCAATTGACCGTTGCCCATATATTTTACATACCCGACATTTTCGTCACCAAAGTCCCATAACCCGTCGAATTGGGCGCTGAGATCTTCTTGCACCGGCGTGCCGACCGGATTTTTGGTGCCGACCGCGGAGCAACCGGCCAGGATAAGCGCCGCGCCGGCAAACAACATCAACACGATTCTTTTCATAAGACCCTCGCTGTGTTAAGTAAAAATCCGGAAATTTATATTGATCCCTCTTGAATTCCCGCCTGATTAAAGGCTTTTTTTAATAAAGCGGTAATCTGCATTTGTTTTGCATTCCGTTCCAAATAGGTCCTGTCCAGATTTAATTTTTGCACTTCCAATACGGCTGTAATAAGCTGGGTGATCCGGATGGGCTCGGATAAAGTCATTTTAGCGCCCCTCTTTATCGGGATCCCAGTTAAAAACCCGTAACATAGTTTCCCGGTCCAGCCAAAGCGCGGCCAAACGCAGGCGCTGTTCCCTTTCCGTGCTATAAGGATATTGTTCGCGGATGCGCGTCAGGGCCAACAACTGAACCGTTTTGGTAAGCTCATCGACCTGTTTCAGCTTTTGTTGAGGCGTCAGGCGCCGATACCCCTCGATTAAAAATTCGCGCATGCGCGGATCAGTATCGGCTAAAGGTTTTTGAAATTTATTAGGCATGAATCTTGCTCATGATTTCATATTTATCTTCTTATGTGGTCAAGTCCTTGTTTGTTTGCGCTTTTCAAAGTTGTTTATAAATATGGATTCCTCTCTGGAATGCGTCGCAATCAAATTTCGTTTCACGTTTCACGCTTGACTTTTCACGTCTTTTACCAACCCGTCACTCGTAACCCGCCAACTGAATAACTCCATCACTGTGCACACATTCTCACAGCATATCGTCTATCTTCTTGTTTTGTTAAACCGCTTCAATGGTTGAAGGCGGCTTGGAAGCGATGTTATAGGTCACGCTGACAACCCCGGGCACTTCCCGGATAATTTCCTGGGCCAGTTTTTGCAGCAGGTCAAACGGTAGATGGGTCGGAGTTGCTTCACGCGCATCCACGCTGTCCCAGCAGCGCACCTCAATCTGCTGCCCGAAATCGCGCTTATTATCGCGCATGCCGGTCACCCGGTCTTCATGCAGAATAGCCATGTACTGAAACGCACCCGTATCTTTGAGTAACCGTTCCACCACTACCGTGGCTTTACGGACCGTCTCGATGCGTTGCGGGTTGGCTTCGCCGATCACGCGTGCCGAGAGGGCCGGACCCGGAAACGGGATGCGCTTAAACAGTTCGTCCGGCAATCCCAACGCCTTGCCTGCTTTGCGGACGCCGTCTTTGGGCAGTAGAATGAGCGGCTCGATGATGCGGTAGCCGAAAGCTTGTTGCGGATCAATACCAAGCTGTTCAAAAACATTGTGCTGGCGCTTGATGCCCGCAATGGTTTCATCTACGTCCGTTAAAATGGTCCCCTGCAGAAGATGTTTGGCGCCGCTTTCCTTGACCATGCGGCCGAATACTTTTTTATAAAAGGTCTGGGTAATGGCTTCGCGCTTCTCTTCCGGATCCGTAAGGCCTTTGAGGGCGCTGAAGAATTCATTGCGGGCATCGACGATTTCCACGTTCACGCCCAGCTCTTTGAAAAGGGCCGCGACCCTGGCCGGTTCGCCTTGGCGCATGAGGCCGTTTTCGATAAAAACCGTCCGGAGGCGTTTTCCCAATGCTTGGTGTCCGAGCATGGTGACCGCGGATGAATCCACTCCGCCGGAAAGGGCATTGATGGCGGTTCCGTCACCCACTGCCTCCTGGATTTCTTTGACCTTTTCTTTGATAAAAGTTTCGGGATTGAGCTCCTGCGCGGTAATCTCTTTGATCATGGGAT
>RPPU01000191.1 GCA_003819975.1 Desulfobacteraceae bacterium | reverse complement strand
TTTATCGGCGCAATCTATTTCCTGGCCGTGGCTTATCGCCTGTGGCGCTACCTCCACCACGATAAAAACGACCCGGCCCTGGCGCCCGGTATTTTTAACGGTCTCCCCAGTCCGGCCGGAGCCATGGTGGCCATGGGCGCCTGCTTATTCTGGAAAAACCCCTGGATCATCGGACCTATTATCCTGCTGACCTCTTTTCTGCTCGTCAGCCACATCCGCTTTATCCATTTCGGCCGAGTCATCTTGCACCGCACCCCGCGGCCTCTGGTGGTGATCTTCGGATTTGTTATCGTTTTTCTCTCCGCTTACCTGATCAAAGCGCGCAACGCCGAGACCCTCGGCATGCTGCTGCTCTTTTCTTTTGCGATTTATCTGATTTTGGGCAATAACCGGATTGCGGGAAAACTGATCTTTCGCAACGAGCCATGAAAGCCAAATACAAACAAACCAATATCATCGCCCGCGATTGGCAAAAACCGGCCTGATTTTATGAAGAGGTTTTTGATTGACCCTTTCGATTTCACTCATCCAAAACTTGTCGAATGGTCTTGGCGATCTCCCGCATAACCAAAGGTTTCATGACAAAAGCTTTGATGCCCAAAGCTTTGGCTTGCTTCTCGGAAATCCGTTCGCTGTAACCGGTGCAAAGAATGACCGGCATCCCGGGCCGCAGGGCCATCACTGCGGTTGCCAACCGGTCACCGGTCATCTGCGGCATGGTCATGTCGGTGATGATCAAGTCAAAGCAATCCGGATCGGCCTTAAAAGCTTCCAACGCTTGAATGCTGCCGGTTTTAACGACTACTTTATACCCTAAATGCTCTAAAATTCGCAGGGCCAGATTGGCGATATCCTCTTCATCGTCCACAAAAAGAATCCGCTCCCGTCCCCGGGGGATCGCCTCCGGAGCCGGGATCTCCGGCAAACTTTCCATATGAACCAGGGGCAAAAACACTTCAAAAGTACTGCCTTGACCGGGTTCGCTGTGCACTGAAATAATCCCGCCCAGATCCTTGACAATGCCGTGCACAACCGCCAAACCCAGGCCCGTACCGACACTCTTGTCTTTGGTTGTAAAATAGGGGTCAAAAATACGTTCTCGGATTTCGGGTCGCATGCCCTGGCCGGTATCGGTTATCGCCAGCTTTAAATAGCTTCCCGGCTTGAGGCCCGGATATTTTGTGCCCATTCCCGCATCCAAGTCCACATCGTTCATATTGACTTCCAATGTGCCGCCTTTTTCCAACATGGCATGGTGCGCATTGGTGCAGAGATTCATCACGACCTGATGGATCTGGGTCGGATCCCCCAAAACCGTATTGCGTAAAGCACTCATTCGGTGACGAATTTCAATGGTGGCGGGCAGAGTCGCCCGCAACAGTTTCAAAGCCTCTTTGACGATCATGTTGACCTGGACCGGTTTGATTTCTTTTTCCGCTTGCCGGCTGAAAGCCAGAATCTGACGCACCAGGTCCCGCGCCCGAAAACTGGCCTTTAAAACCTGTTCAACCGGATAGCGGGCCGGGCTCGCTTCCGGCAAATCATAAAGAGACATCTCGGCATTGCCGATAATGGCATAGAGTATGTTGTTGAAATCATGGGCAATGCCGCCGGCCAGAGTGCCGATGGCTTCCAGCTTCTGGGATTTCTGCAGTTGGGATTCCAATCGCAACCGCTCTTCTTCAGCCTGCTTGCGCGCGCTATTGTCCAAAAAACTTTCCATCAGATAATTCCGGCCTTTGTGCGCCACTTTGATGACGGTCTTGAGGATTGGAATGCTTTGCCCGTCAGCGGTCAATAAAACCCGCTCCGCATTGTCCGCGGTTTGACCCCTATCCGTGATCGGACAATCACCTTGCTGAGCCGGGCAACTGAACCGATGGCATACGGAGCCCACTATTTTCTCTTTGGGTGTACCGATCATCTTGACGGCCAAGGCATTGCAATCCACGATTCGGTGGTCTTCCGCGTCAATGACGATCACGCCGGCGGAAACGTTTTGCAGAATCGTATCAAACCAAGTTTTGCTTTCAACCAGCTCTTTTTCCGCTTGCCAGTGACTGTCTTCATTACCCACGGCCGAAGCCAGAATGCCCAGAATGCGCTGATCGTCTTGGCTCGGTAAAAAATCGATTTGATAGGCCACGCAAAGAGAGCCGCGGATTTGACCGCTGCTTTTCACCAGGTGGCCCATGTACGTCTTCAGCCCGTACGCGCGCACATTCGGGTCGGATTCCTGATAAACACTATGCGGCAGATCCCTGACAATCACTGCTTCTTCTGTATTACTTTGGATGACATCATAACAGATATGCCCTTGCGATGCGTCTGCCGCCTTAAATCCCGGCGGAATATGCCATTGACCGACGGAACAGAGCAATTCTCCTTCCAGCCGGTTGTACAAAGCGGAGTCCGCGCCCAGTAATTAGCCGCAAAGCGCCGTTAAATCATTGATATTTTTATTGTGATCGGAACCCAACGTCAATAAACAGGCGTTGATCCTTTCCAATCGCTCCGTGTTGTTTCGCAACGCCTGATCGGTAAGCTTGCGGGCGGTGATGTCAAAAAGATATCCATGATGATACTGCGGCTCTCCCTCCGCATTCCGCTCAATCACGGTATAGTCGTAAACCCATTTATATTGTCCGTTCGCGCATAAAAGCCGGTATTCCTGGGCATAACTGGAGCGCTTACATTGCCGATGTTCACGGACCTCCGCCCAGATTCGATCCTGATCTTCGGGATGAATCAAAGAATTGTAATAAATGGTTTCATTGAGAAGCTCTTCGGCCTCATACCCGAATTCGTTTTTTACATTAGCGGAAATATAGATCACTAAAGGATGCGCATACGGTTTCCAGGTCAGAACCACCATGGGTCCGCTCATGAACAAATGTTTTTCGCGGTTCAAGGCTTGCTCAGCCTGCTTGCGTTTCGTGATATCGCTGACATAACCATGATAGTAAAAGATTTCCCCTTGTGCGTCCTTTTCAACGACTGTAAAATCATACACCCATTTATATTGCCCGTTCGCGCATAAAAGGCGGTATTCCTGTTCATAATGATTCAAGTCCTGTTTCAAAAACGCGTCGCTTTCGCTGTAAATACGGTCAATGTCTTCCGGATGAATTAAAGAACGGTACCTCAGGGTTCCGTTAAAAAACAGGTCCGGCTGATAACCCAGTTCTTGTTCGACATTGGCGGAAACATATTTCACCCCGAGATCGTTTCCCCGATACCAGGTAAACACCATGGTGGGTCCGCTGATCAAGAGCCGCTTTTCACGGTTCAGGGCTTCCTCGGCCTCCTTGCGGACCGTAATATCGATGATGTATCCGCGATAGTGCAACGGCTTGTCGTCCGAATCTCTTTCAACTACCGTAAAATCCTGCACCCATTTATAGCGACCGTTTGCGCATAAAAGACGATATTCTTGGGCATAATTTGCCAAGGTGGATTCATGTAAAACGCGGGTTTCGGCCACCAAGCGAGTGCGATCTTCCGGATGGAAGAGGTCGGGATACAAAATCTTGCCGCTCAAAAAATCTATCGGTTGATAACCGAATTCGCTTTCCACATTAGCCGAGACATACTCCACCACCCCCTCCCCATTACCGCTCCAGGTAAAGACCACCATGGGCCCGGCCATAAACAACTGCTGGTCCCAATTCTGGGCCTCCTGATTTTTTTGATTTCGGAGCGTGTGCGCCTCAACATCCGTGTCCTGTTTCGGCGGGGTTGGTTTCCCGGTCATGCGGGGATCCTCATCTTTCAACAGAAAAAAACCCTTATAAGGAATATCGGCTAACCTTACAAGGGCTCATTTTTGACCTTCCGGCATATATAGCTCCCTGAGTGCAGGCGTTAAGGGGCTTAAATTGTTTACTGATTTTAAGGCATTAGCATAACAGATAAAACCATAGGCTGTAAAGCCCTGATCACTAAAGAAGTTATCGGAAAACTCTTCAGATATCATCAACTTAAAATCTTCTTAAAGTCGCTCGGTCGAAAATAATTTAGGCCAATTTCGACGATTTAAACGTAAAAATTTTGCTCTATTTTGCTCAAAATTTGCCGATAAGCTGAATTAAGCTCTTTGCCTTTGTTTTGAATTAACACCGATAATTGACCCCGGTCGCCGAACCGGACCATATCCGGGTCCAAAGGGATTTCACCCAAAAAAGGGACTCCCATCTGGCGGGCCATGTCGGCTCCTCCGCCTTGGCCGAAAAGAGCGATTTTTTCACGGCAATGGGGGCAGCCGAAAGCGCTCATATTTTCAATCACTCCTAAAATGCTCATTTTAACCTGCCGGCAAAACTGGATGGATTTACGCACATCCGCCAGCGAAACTTCCTGCGGAGTGGTCACGATCACTGCTTCCGCGTCTTTAATGGTCTGGGCGATGGTCAAGGGTTCATCGCCGGTACCGGGCGGGCTGTCCAGGACCAAAAAATCAAGCGCGCCCCATTCAATATCGGCAATAAACTGTTTAATGGCGCTGATCTTGAGCGGCCCGCGCCAGATCACGGCCGTATCTTTATTTTCGCCCAACATCATTTCCATGGAAACCACTTTTACCTGATTAGGCAAAACATAAGGCTCCACCTGAGTCGCGCTTTTAACCACCAGTCCGCCCTGAATGCCGAGCAATCGCGGAATGCTGGGTCCGTGCAAATCGATATCCATCAACCCGACTTTGTAACCCCGATCCGCCAAAAGCAAAGCCAAATACGCGGCGACCGTGCTCTTGCCCACTCCGCCTTTGCCGCTCATGACCAAAAGCTTTCTTTTAATCCCGGCCAACCGGTTTTGAATTCTTTCATTCAGTAGCGCCGCCGGACTGTTCGGCTCCGGTTTTTCCTTGATTTCAATCGTCATAACATACCCTTCCCCTTTACCTGGAACCACATCAACCAGTCGCTTCTTAAAGAATTGCTCACGTCACACCGGTCAAGCCCTGATTTAAAATTCTTACATTTTTGAGTCGTTAATGTGATTCAGTTATTTTTCGCCTTCATCATTCGATATTCGGAGTTCGATATTCGATATTCTCTTTTTCCCACCATTCATCCTTCCGCCTTCATGCTTTTCCTTGACCCCTTGAACCCTTCTCTTCCTACATTTCCAGCCAGGAATCGGAATATAACGAATGCCCCAAAATCACCTTGGCCGTCTTGCCATAATCCCGCAGCTCCTTGGAAAGAGTCGCCCATTCCAACTCTTCCCCATCCATCACTTTATGAATCACCTGCGCAATGTCCGGCCTTTGGCTCCGGGCAAGGGCGATCAGTTGTTCATCATAGGCATTCACGATGCTGGAATAAAGGCCCTTCCGTTCCAGCATCACCATAAAAGTCCGGTTGATGATCGGCCGCAAATGCTCGGGCCGGCCATTGGAGACATTGGAAAGGCCGCAAGTCGATCGAATGCCGGGAAACATCTCTTGAAGCATTTCCTGAAAAGCCAACAAGCTCAACAACTGGGGCTGCTGGATATTGATCGGCGTGACCACGCCGTCCACGTAAATATCTTCGTTGGCAATACCGGCAGCGTTGGCCGCATAAACCAATTCGGCTGCCAGGGCGCCGCGCTCGTTTTCATCCCTGGGTAAGCCCTCCGGCCCCCACATCAAAGCGATCATGGCGGCTTTGTATTTCACAGCTAAAGGAATCATCTTTTCATATCGTTCGGGCCGGCACATAATGGAATTCATGATCGCCCGGCCCTGATGTGCGGCCAACCCGGCTTCCATGGCCTCGATATTGGACGTGTCCAAACAAAGCGGCGGATAGGGGCCAATCGCTTCCTGGACCGTCTTGACCACAAATTCCATCAATTCCGGTCCGCCCTTGCGGCCGGGACCCAGATTGATGTCGATCCATTCCATGCCTTGGGCTTTCTGCTTGCGGGCCTCTTCGGCAATAGGGCCGGGATCGCGGTCTTGAAAAGCTTTATTAAAGACCTTGCTCATCACATTCAGGTTTTCGCCGATCAGTAACATGTATATTCCCTTTTCACCACCAAGACTCCAAGACCCGAAGAAAAAATATCTCATTTCTTATCTTTGTGTTTTGGCGTCTTCGTGGTTCATTTTTTTTAGAATCAATTTTTACCGTATTCCTTCAAAAACTTTGGAATCAACGCCGCTTCGCGGGGCCCCACCGTCACTTGCCAGCCCGGCAGAACTTCTTCCACCTCTCCGCTGATCGAAGCCACATACCCCGGAAGGATAATCCGCTTGTGGGTCGCTTTTTCCGCGATCCCGGACTGCTTGACGAAATTTCCCACCAAGTCGCCGGAAAATTTCCCGGCCGCCCAAGCCGTCAGCACCGAAAGCCCTTCGGTGTTCATAATCAGGAGCCAGCAAGGCACCCGGCTGTTTTCGATCTCGCTGCTCACAATAAAATAAGTCAATGAAAAATTGGTGGTAATTAAAATCGGCGACTGTTCATTCGGCCCGTTAATTTCATAAATACCCTGAGTAACCGTCATGGGCCGCTGGGGATCGGTAAAGATATTCAAGCGCTCCAGGAGCAAAGGAAAAAGGCTCTCACCCCTGAAATCGGAAAGCACCACGATCCCGGCGTATTTGGCGATCAGCAAGGCCGCCATCATCGTCTCCAAATCCAAGTTGTCCGCCATTTCACAGGGAAAGCAAATAGTCGGAAAACCCAATGCCTTGATTCCGGCTTTGAGCGGCGCCCGCCGGATCAGCACTTGGTCTTCAAAAAGCTTTTTTAATTCCCGCGCCCCGGAATCCAGCACCAAATCTTTCAAACCCATGTCCGTCAACGACTTGACCCGTTCCATCAATTCTTCCGGATCCCGGGCCTTGACCGCCAGTGGCACATTCCGCGCCTTGGCCAGATCGGCCATGGGCTGCAGATTTTCTTTGGTCGCGGCATAGAGCAAAGGTCGCTTGTCGCCGCAAACCGCAATTCCGGCTTTGAGCACTTCCGGGTCGGCGCTCATCAGCACCAGGTTGAACTCGGTCGTTTCGGCAATGGTGCGGGCGGCCTGAGCAAAAACCTGTTTATCGCCGCTGACGTCTTTTAAGGCGATCAATTCCGGCCGCAGCTGCAAACCGACCCGCTCATATTGCAAAAAACTCCAAATCTTTAATTTCCGCTCCAGTTCGCCCGGGCTTATGTCCGCCGGAACCAGGGCCGCCAGGCCGGTTGGGTTATTAAAAGTCTTTTCATGCCGGAACAAGACCGTCTCGCCCCCGATCTTTAATGTTCGGGGACCGGATCCGATCGACACCGGCCGGATAGGCGGCGCCGAAGCCTCTTCCAGTTCCGTTCGGGCAGCCGAGGAAACATGCGGACAAGCACTCAATTCGGCCTTGGCCGCGGCCAGGTTCATGGCAAACGCCAAACAGGTCGGAACCCCGCATTCGCCGCAATTGGTTTTAGGTAATAACTTAAAAATTTGCATTCCGGTCAAGGCCATAGCTTTATAATACTTCCTTTCAAAAGATGAAATGTACCATCATTTAGTTGATCTCTTCAACAACTCTTTCGTGTGAACGTGTGAATGTGTGAACGTGTGAAAATAAAGCTGTATGAACGTATGAAAGTAAGAACGTGTGAACGTAAAGACAGAAAAAATATTCCTTTTAAACATTTTCACGTTTTTACGTTCACACCCCCATTATCGATTCCATCTCCAGAACCGGGTGTTTCCGTTCACGCAAAAAAGCCAGGATCTCCGCTTCGTTCACGCCCACGCTCTCGTCGGCAATGCGGTCGATCAGGTCCGGCACGCCCAATTCCGCGCCGCGTTTGAGCAAACGTTCCCGGAGTTCTTCCTTAAGCGCGCGGGGCAGCCAGACCAGGCGCAGCAACCCGCCGTCGCCGCTGATAAACTTGCGCTGGGTGATATTGTACTTGGAGTGCCCTAAAAAACCGGGGGTGGATTGCCCGCCGCCGATCATGCCGGCCAAAGT
>RPPU01000190.1 GCA_003819975.1 Desulfobacteraceae bacterium | reverse complement strand
CCGACTCGGCATCGTCGATGTGGGCGCGCAATTCGACGGCTTGCTGACGTATCATTCCTCCTGTCATTTATTACGCATGCTGGGAGTGGACCGGCAACCCAGGCTTTTATTGGCCCATGTGCGGGGCGCCCGGATCGTCGAATTAGCCGGAACCCGGGAGTGTTGCGGTTTCGGCGGCGTGTTCTCCGTCGAACATCCCGAACTCTCGGCCGCCCTGTTGGATCGTAAGATCGCCGCCATTGAAGCCGGCGGCGCCGACACGGTCGTGGCCTGCGATGCCGGCTGTCTGACCCAGATCAACGGCGGTCTGCACCGGCAGGGCAAAAAACAAAGAGCCGTGCATATCGCACAAATACTGGAGAGCAGGGTTCAAGGGGTCGAGGGGGTCGAGGGGTCAAGGGTTAAACCGACGTGAGAATGTGAGAACGTAAGAACGTAAGAACGTAAGAACGATGATTCTGACTGCTGACTTTTTTTCTGCTGTCTTTTGTAACCGTGAGCCTCACGACTTAAGCCGTTACATCCTTTTCGGTTTCTGTAACTTTGAGGAATAAAAATGACCGACACATTCAGAAAGAAAATCAAAGAGTCTCTCGGCAATCCCATTTTAAGGGCCGCCCTGGACGCGTTTACGGAGAAACAATTCCGTTTGCGCGACAAGGCTTTTGCTTCATTGCCCGATTATCAGGAACGCCGTCAACGGGCGCATGATCTCCGGGCGGAGGTGATTGCCGGTCTCGATTCCTATCTCGATCGGTTTATTGCCCAGGCACGGCAAAATGGTTTCATTGTTCATCGGGCCCAAGACGGCGCCCAAGCCGCGCAAACAGTGCTGGAGATCGCCCGCCGGCACCATGCCAAACGAATCGCCAAGGGCAAGAGCATGGTGAGCGAGGAAATCAAGTTGAATCAGGCCCTGGAAGCAGCCGGAATCGATGTGAAGGAAACCGATCTGGGCGAATATATTGTGCAGTTGCGCGGGGAAACCCCTTCGCATATTATCGCGCCGGCCGTTCATCTGAATCGAACGGAAGTGGCTGAACTTTTTCATGAGAAATTGGGCATGCCCCGGACCCAAGATGTCCCGGTTATGGTGGGATGGGCCCGCAAAACTTTGCGGGAAATTTTTCTTAAAGCGGACATCGGCATTTCCGGCGTGAACTTTGCCGTGGCCGAGACCGGTACGCTCTGTCTCGTGACCAATGAGGGCAACGGTCGCATGGTCACAACCCTGCCGCCCGTGCATATCGCTTTAATGGGCATGGAACGTTTGGTGCGCACCATGGAGGATTTGGCCTTGATGTTGTCTTTGCTGCCGCGGGCAGCGTCACGCCAGAAGATCTCGGTCTATGTCAGCTTAATGAATCGTCCCAAGCAGCCGGATGATCCGGATGGGCCGCTCGAACGGCATATCGTTATTTTGGATAACGGCCGCGGCCGCCTGCGTCAATCGCCTTTAGTTGAAGCGCTTTACTGCATTCGTTGCGGATCTTGTTTAAATGTTTGCCCCATTTTCCGCGAAATAGGCGGGCATGCCTATGTGAGCCCACAGGGAGAAAGCAGTATCTATCCGGGTCCGATCGGCTCAGTGATCGCACCGGTGCTTTTCGGCATGCCGGCATTCGGGCATCTGGCTCGGGCCTCGACTCTTTGCGGAGCTTGCCGGGAGGCTTGCCCGGTGGATATCGATCTGCCGAAGTTGTTGCTGCGCGTTCGGGCGGGAGATGTGGACTCTTTGAATGATTACTCCTGTGCAACGGCAAATCCCCCTCGGTCCCCCTTTACAAAGGGGGATGGAGAAAGAACGGCTACTCTTCGATTCCCCCCTTTGAAATCGTCCCCCCTTCAAAACCCCTCTTTGGAAAAGAACTCTCTTTCTTACCCCCCTTTGGAAAAGGGGGGCAGGGGGGATTTTTTAAAAAATAAAGATCGTTCCAATGCACCCCGTTACCTTAAAGGTGGTTTGAAATTTTATAAATGGACCAGCATCCGCCCAAGTCGTTTCCGCCGGGCACAAAAAACTTTTTTTCTACTGGGCCTTATCCGAGCTCCTTTTTCGACCTGGATTAACATGCCGGGTTTTACGCGCTGGGGTTTTAGCAAAGATTTTCCCCGACCGGCTCTGTCAACCTTTCGATCCCGGTTCAAGTCCGGTTTAAGTGCGGATGTAAAAGCAGATTCTAAGGAAGTGCACGAAAATTCCGAGCCCCCAACTTTCTCCTCTCCGATCCTGACGCAAGCCGGGTCTCCGCGAGACCGCTTTATCCATGAATGGACCGCTTTGGACGGCAAGGTCGTAACCTGCAAATCCGGCGAACTGGGCGAACGAATTTTTGAGTTACTAAAAACCAGGAAAATAGATACGATCGCGGCCTGGGAGGAAAAACAATTGCCGACCGGTTTAATCGGTTTTTTAAAAGCAAAAGGAGTACAGGTACTGGAGAAACCGGATTCCCAAACCCGCGTGGGTTTAACCGGCACGCCGGCTGCCGTCGCCGATACCGGCACCCTGATCATTCCCGGCGGTCACGGTCAGCCCTTGACCGTATCTTTACTGCCGGAGATTCATTTAGCGGTGCTATGCGAAAGAGATATTCATGAAAATCTTGCGGAGGTTTTAAAGCTTCCTGCTGTTCGGCAAGCCTCGGCCGTGGCTATGGTGAGCGGGCCCTCGCGTACGGCCGATATCGAGATGACCCTGACCCTGGGCGCGCACGGTCCGGCCGAGGTGCATGTGTTTTGTTATGAAGAATAAGGGGTCCGTAGAGATGATTTTATATCTCTACGTTCAAGGGGCCAAGGGATCAAGGGGTCAAGGGTTAAAGAATAGGGTCCAAGGGGTCCGTAGAGACCCGTAGAGATATAAAATATCTCTACGCGTATATCTCTACGTTCGAGGGACCAAGGGGTCAAGGGTGTAGGGGCAGGCGTAGAGACATAAAATCGTCTCTACGGTGCCTTGCGCCTGCCCTCAGAATGGGCGGCCGCAGGGGGTCGCCCCTACGGCGGGATAGACGCCAAAGACGTAATTTCAAAAAGATCCCGAAATTACTCCAGAGGACGTAATTTCAAAAAGATCCTGAAATTACTCCAGTGATGCAATCACCCAGAGAAAAACATTGGTAAAAAATAGGTTCAGAGTTCGCAGTTACATGAGATAGAAGACAGCAGCCAGTAGTCAGAATTCAGCAGAAAAGGATAAAGGCTGAAGGATAAAGGACGAATAAGGGGGAACGGAAAAAGAGAGAATTAAAAAAAATGGATTTTTTCATCCTTCCGCCTTCATGCTTCATCCTTTTCTTCCTCTCTTGATTCCCGGTTTAAACCCTTAAAGCAAAGCTTCGATTTGCGCGGCGCGTCGGCTGGTTTCCTCCGCTTTTTGCGGCAGGTGGATGGCGACGTAAAAGAAAGATAATTTATATAGGGCATTGACATAATCGATATGGTTCGTCCCGAAGTTTTTTTCAATCAAATCGAGATGCCGCTTGTGAACCGCTTCCAATTCTGGAGCCCTTTCTGGGTGATAAATGAACAAGTAGGTTTCCATATTCTCGAGGACCGGAATGATTTTGATATGATCGGGACCCAGGCTCTTTTCGAGCATGACCAGGGATTGGTTTAACAGTTGTTCCGCTTGAGCAAAGCGGCCCTGCGATATCCGGACAAGCGCCAGACCGTTCAGGGTCAAGGCACTATCCGGGTGTTCGGAACCAACTTTTTGTTTCAGGTCCCGTAAAGATTTTTCATATAGTTTTTCCGCTTCGGCATATTTTCCTTCGTGATTGCAGAAATAAGCGATCTGATTCTGAAGTTGAATTATTTCCGGATCGTCCGGAGCAAACTTTTTTTCAGAGATTTTAAGGGCTCTTCTGAATAATGTTTCGGCTTCTCCGTATGAACCGGGGCGATCGTATAAAAGGGCCCAATTTTCGAGCACGGGAATCAGTTTTAGGTCTTCAGGGCCGTAGTTTGTTTCCATAACGGCCAGCGCGCGCCGGTAGAATGCTTGGGCCGGCGAATACCGGCCTGTTTTCCGGTATACTTCAGCCAAACGAGTTAAAAGTTCAGCCGTTTCCGGCCGGTCGGGTTCCCCGGTCGATTCTTTGATTGTCAGGGCTTCTTCATAATAATGTTTCGCCGCTGAACAGCGTCCTTGGCTGAAATACAACCAGCCCAGGTTTTTATTCACTTCCACAAGGAGGGGATGGGTCTGGCCGAGTTTATCCGTTATTTCTTTTAAAAGATTTTGGAGCAACGCTTCGGCTCGATCATATTGTTTGACATCAATAGCTTTTAGGGCCTTGGCATGGATTTTGAGACCTTTCCCCGAAAGATTTTTTTCAATTTGCAGGGCGGTTGACGAAGAGTCGCAGCCGAGTATCAACAGAGCGGCAAGAAGAACGACCAATTGTCGATAGAACGAATAAGACATTCGCAGATCCTCGTGTTCCATTAATCTATACATACGATTTCCCCCTGTGGTCGAAATGACGAGAAGCGCAACGAAGAGAAATCGTATGCTATTTATACGCCGACGGGATTACTTTAAACGTTTTAGTTCGGTTTGGCAAAGAGCCATTCGCGCATGGGCCAGTTTTTCATAATAATGTTTTATTTTTTTGACATTCCCTTTGGTCACGGCCTTGAGCAGATCGCCTTCGACTTCGGCCACATCCAATAACTTGTAATAATCCAGAGACTCCTTGAAATGGGCCAGGACAATCAGGCCGGTCAGGAGGGGATGGTTGTTGGTCACGTTGGCATCCCTGAACTGCAGACCGTGTTCCAGTTCCACTTCCAGGCCGAGGCGGAATTCCTCCGGGGAAATGGCTTTGTCTTTGGGCTCCAGCGCCTTTAGAATGATTTTGGCTTCTTGGGGAGTGACTTTGGCTTGTTTCTTCTTGGTCCAATCGTCGATCTTCAGTTCTTTGCACACTCTTTTTACTTCTTCGGTCGTAATGTATTGAGGCAGTTTCATGATGTTCTCCTTTCATATTTAAAGTTCGATGTTTGATGCTTATTATTTTATTTACTTCTTGACGTTCGTAATAGATACTCCGAATCAGGTTCCAAGTCCACGGTTCACGGTTGAAAATCTTTGATTTAAGATTATAAGATTCGTAAAATTCATCAGATTCGAATCTGTAATCTGCAATCTTGAATCCTTAACTTTAGGCACTTTAGTCACTCTTAACTTTTGGCACTTCCTGCGTCCTGTATCTCCACCACCGCTTCGGGGTCAAAGGGGTTGGTGCGAACGGCCAATGAAAACAGATAGGGGTAAAATTCCCTTAAATGATTCATGTAATTCAGCCATTCCGAAACCAGGGCCGCGTAGGCGCGCTGTATGTCGCCCGAAAGGTGCTTGTAATCGGCTTCGGGAAGGCCGGTCAAGGTTTTGCGGGCGGCCAATTCCTCGGTCAAATGCAGCACGGCCCAGAGCAGGTCGGTGAATTGCTCGTGCTCCAGGAGGTTCGGGTTTTCCAGCAGACGCAGGATGAATTCCTTTTTATCGAACAACCGTGTTTTCAGAGGGAGCAAATCGGCGCGGCGGCTTTCCATTTTGTACCGGACATTTTTGACGCGGCTGATGAGGCCGGTGAATTCGTCTTTGGTCCATGCGGCGGCCGTAGAAAGTTCGGAACGGATGTTTTCGGCGCGGGTGTCGAAAGCGGAAAGCTGTTTCAGCAGGTCGTTTCCGATTTCGATGAAGAAGACGCCGATGATCGTATTTCTTTTTTGCATCAGGGTCTTTTTGTCGCGGATGTGCAGGAGCTGATCGATGATGAGGGTCACGATCAAAACATCCGTAAATAAAAAGGCGATGTCGCCGACCAGATAAAGAAAGATATGATGGGTATCCCGAAATATGAAGAAATGGATGAAATAAAGGACCGTGGAGACGGTCAGGAAGACGAGGCTGATGGTCAAGCGCCAGTATTTTCTGTTCATGGATACTCCTTTTTGAAAGGGCCGCGCTCCGGCGCAGGCCGGGTTATTTGATCAAAGAGGCAATGTGCAGCATGGCTTTCAGGCTGCGGTCCACATCTTGGTCGGTGGTGGCCCAGGAGGAGATACTGATGCGCATGGCGGTGCGGCCCTGCCAGGTCGTAGCGCCACACCAGCAGGTGCCTTCGGCCTGCAGATTTTCAATGACGCGCAGCGTTTTTTGATCGTTGCCGAACGATACCAGAACCTGGTTCAGGACCACATCGTTTAAAATTTCATAACCGGCTTTCTGTAAACGGGTCGCAAACCGTTCGGCATGCCGGCAAGTACGCTCGATCATGTCGGCCAGACCGGATTGACCCAGAGAAAGCAAGGCCGCCCAGATTTCCAGGCCCCGAGCCCGGCGCGACATTTCGGGAACATGTTGAGACGGTTCGCGGTTTTCGGTTTGCACCAGATAAGCGGCATTGGCCGACATGGAGGCCCGGAGAAGTTCGGGTTTGCGGCAGAAGACCAGGCCGCTGTCCTGGGGTACGTTCAACCATTTGTGCGCATCCGTGGCCCAGGAATCGGCTTTTTCAAAACCGGTCAGAAGATAAGAGCGTTGGGGTGTTGTTGCGGCCCATAATCCGAAAGCGCCGTCCACATGCACCCAGGCGTCCGCTGCCCGGGCTGCAGCGCAGATCGGCCCGGCCGGATCGAAAGCGCCGGTGTTCACATTACCGGCCTGAACACAGACAATCGTCGGGCCGGATAATTGCGGAAACGCCTCAGCCCGCATCCGTCCCTGACCGTCAACCGGCACCCGGATCACCCGGTCACGACCGAGGCCCAGCAGGCTCAGAGCTTTCAGAACACTGACATGAACTTCTTCGCCCACAACGACCGTAATGGGGGGAGCATTGAACAGCCCCTGGGATTCCACGTCCCAACCTTGTTTTTTCAAAAGGGCATGGCGGGCCGCGGCCAAGCCGGAAAAATTGGCCATGGTGGCGCCGGTCACGAATCCGGCGCCGGTACCGGCCGGCAATCCGAACAGAGCCGTCAGCCATTTAAGGGCGATTTGCTCCAGGGCGGCGCCGATGGGAGACAAGACAAACATGCCGGCATTTTGATCCCAGGCCCCGGCCAGCCAGTTGGCGGCCTGGGCCGCCGGAAGGGAACCGCCGACCACAAAACCGAAAAAACGACCGCTGGTGGTCGCGACCGTGGCCGGGGAGCCGAAGTCATCCAGCAGACGCAAAACCGCTTTGGGTTCGGTGGGTTGGTCCGGCAAAGGATAATCCAGTTCCTTGAGCCGGTCGACGGCTTCCGGAGAGGGGGCCACTCTTCTGTTCGGCAAGCTCTCCAGATAGCGGAGCGAGCGTTTCAAGGTTTCCTGAAGCAGGTCTTTCATGGAGAAGCTCCTGTATCGATATTTACTTGGCGGACGTTTCGGCCTTTTTTATTTCTTTGAGCAACCATTCAGGCCAGATGCCTTTATTGCTTTCGCGGGCTTCTTTTATTTTTGCAAGCCCTTTGTCGCTCAGGAACAACGGCGGAATGGGTTGGTCGGATTTTATTTTAATATCCTTCATGATGAAAAAGCCTATCGCGACTCATCGTACCCATATTTTTGCGTGAATTTTTTCATGGCATAGCCGGGAAACAGCATATGAAAAACGCCGCGCAGCATCAAGCCCGGATAATGCCAGTCGCCGAAGCGGTCGAATACTTTTCTTCGTTATAAGCCGGAATCACAAGCGAAAAGCGCGGAAGGCGTATCTCCGGGCTACGCAGGGAAGCGGAGTCCGGCTCTATTCCGTTTGATAACATTCCTTAATTTCACCAAAATAAAGGGTGTGGTAATCTTTTTGCGAATATAATTTTTCAAGGTCTTTGTGCATGATGGCCGGGTCCATGGGTGCTTTTAAAACGATTTTACATTCGAAATGCAAACCGGCCATCTTGATCAACGGCGACAGAACTTGTTTGGCATCCGTTAATTCCAGTTTGCATTCTTTG
>RPPU01000189.1 GCA_003819975.1 Desulfobacteraceae bacterium | reverse complement strand
AGCGTATAATTTCATTCGGCACCTCCTTGTTAATAGATTTTGGCGTATTCCGTAGCATAGCATAAGGTTTTTCTTTTGACTATGCTACGGGAGGTGCTTTTTAGATGATTATCAGGTCTTGAAGTATAAGAAAATTTATTGAAAAGGTTATTATAAAACTAATATTTCAAGACCTGACCCCTTTGTGACCCCTTTGCTGAAATAGAAAAATATGGATTTTTTAGATACCTGGGCTTAAAATCGAGGCATGAATGCATAGACTTTTAATATGAGGTAAAGCCATGGAAGATCGTAAGCTATGTGATCGACGGGAATTTTTGAAAAAAAGTTTGGTTCTTTCATCGGCCGTGATCGGCGCTCCGCTGCTGGGCGGTGTGTACAAGGCCTTTGGCCAAGAGGCTATTCCGGATCTGGTGGCGGTGCGGAACGGCGAACCGGACAAATTATTCGATGCCGCCATCGCCGCTATGGGCGGCATGAAACGCTTTGTAAAGCCCAACCAGACCGTGGTGATCAAGCCCAATATCGGCTGGGCCCGGGAGCCGGAGACCGGGGCCAATACCAATCCCTTGTTGATCAAAAGAATAATCGAGCATTGCAAGGAAGCGGGCGCCAAGAAAATCTATGTTTTTGATAATCCCGTGGATGACCGGCAGCGCTGTTATCAAAAAAGCGGGATCGAGCAAGCAGCCAAGGATGCCGGAGCCCTGGTTGTTCCGGGCGATGACGACCGGCATTTTCAGAAGATCACCGTGCCCAACGGTAAAACCCTGAAAGACGCAAAAGTCCATGAACTCATTTTGCAGTCGGATGTCTATATTAATGTGCCGGTTCTGAAACACCATGGTTCCTCGGGCTTGACCATGGCCATGAAAAATCAAATGGGTATTATTCGGGACCGGGGCACGTTTCATTGGTCCGGTCTGCACCAATGCATTGCGGACCTTTGTCTTTTTAAAAAACCGGATCTGAATATCCTGGATGCCTACCGGGTCACCTTGCGCAATGGTCCGAATCGTTCGCGGTCCGAGGATGTTGAGTTGAAAAAGAGTCTTTTGATTTCCAGAGACATAGTGGCGCTGGATGCAGCCGGCGCGAAAATGATGGGTATGGAGCCGGAGAAAATCAATCATATCCGCTTCGGCCATGAAATGAAAATCGGCAATATGAATTTGGATATATTGAACATCAAGAAGATCGCGCTGTAAACAAGGAGTGGTGAAATCTCGTCCTTCTTGGTCTGTCCAAGGTCTGCGGTAAAAAAGGATTTAGAAGAATTTTTTTAACCGCCGACAACAGCCGGATAATCGCGGACGAGACTGAATATTTTTCCCCGCTCGACCTGAGCGGGGAAAACATGTCACGTTTTTTTAACATAACTGTTGATACTATTATGGGACGATTAATATTATGAGGCGATCAGTATCCGCCAGAATCTTACGGATCTTTATTTCAGCATTCGTATTTATTTTTTTGGCTCTTATTTTTATCCAGGACAACAATCCGGTCATTAACTGGATCGGCAAAGGGCTGACCTATTTTCAATTTATCCCATCCATGCTCGATTTTTTACAAGCGCCTCTGCGCTCTTGGGCTTTGGGTTTTCTTTTGATTTTGCTTTTGACGTTTACGGCAGGCCGGGTTTATTGCTCGTTTGTTTGCCCTTTGGGATTTTTGCAGGACGGCATTATTTTCCTTGCCAACAAGGCGGGGGGACCGCAGCGTAAAAAAAAAAGGCTTTTTCCCGGCCGCATAACCTGATCCGGGTTTCCGTGCTCCCGGCGGCGGTCTTTTTTTTGGCTGTCGGATCTTTATTCCTCGTTAATATTTTGGATCCCTTCAGTCTTTTTGGGCGGTTTGCAACCCATCTCATAAAGCCGGTCTATTATTTTTTCAACAATATCCTGCTCGATATTCTGGAATCTTTTGATCTCTATTACTTGTCTCCGCAAAATTTTCCCCTGATTGCCTGGCCGGTTTATTTATTCGCAGCCCTTTCTTTTTTGGCTATTTTCCTGATGGCCTTCAGGTACGGCCGGCTTTATTGCAACACCCTTTGCCCGGTCGGGAGTGTTTTGGGTTTTTGCAGCCGCCATGCGCGTTATCGAATCAGGATCGATTCGGAAACCTGCATTGGCTGCGGCCGGTGTGAAAAACGCTGCAAGGCCCATTGCCTGGATGCGGAGCATGGGTTTGTCGATCAAAGCCGTTGCGTGGCTTGTTTCGATTGTGTGGGGGTTTGCCCCACTAACGCTATAACCTATGGAGCAATGAAAAAGAGCATTAAAAACCCGGCCCCTAATCCGGCCAAACGCAAAATGCTTACCCAGACCCTTACGGCCGGCAGTCTGCTGGTGCTGGCGCGTTTTCCGGGGCAGAGTCTTTTGGCGCCTTTGATCGCTAAGAAAAATAAACCTATTACGCCGCCCGGCTCCATAAGTCTGGATCATTTTGTGCAGTCCTGTACGGGCTGTCATCTTTGCGTGGATGTTTGTTATTCGCGGGTCTTGCAGCCGGCTTTTTTGGATTATGGTTTGCAGGGGATGCTGCAACCGGTTATGGATTTTGGTTCGGGCAAGTGCGCTTACGATTGCAATCTGTGCACCCAGGCTTGCCCGTCCGGAGCGATTTTACCGCTTTCATTAACGGAAAAACAAAAAGTCCAGATCGGCAAAGTGGCGTTTGAAAAAGAGAAGTGCATCGTCTATACTAAGAAACGCGATTGCGGGGCTTGCGCCGAAGTCTGCCCGACGCATGCGGTCCATACTGAAACCAAGGAGAATGTGCGTTATCCGGCTTTCAAGCCCGATTCCTGCACGGGCTGCGGGGCTTGTCAGAATGTCTGCCCGGTTAATCCCAAGGCGATTTGGGTCGAGGGCCTTCGGGTGCATCAAAAGGCAGCGCCGCCGTTTATGCAGGGGCAGGGGAAGACGCCGGAAAAACCAAAGGGGCCGGATGAGGAGTTTCCGTTTTAAGAAGTGCCTAAAGTGAACTAAAGTTTAAAGTGACTAAAGTGGTTTAAGAAGTGACTAAAGTCCAAAGTGTCTAAAGTGCCTAAAGTAAAAAGCCAGAAGTCGGAAGAAAACGATGAAGGCTGAAGGATAAAGGATAAAGAAGTGCCTAAAGTGAACTAAAGTTTAAAGTGACTAAAGTGGTTAAAAAGTGACTAAAGTCCAAAGTGACTAAAGTCCAAAGTGACTAAAGTTGAAATAGAAGCCCGGAAGTCAGTAGTCAGGCTATAGGACAAAAAAGAATTGATTATTTGCCGTTTTCATGACGATTTTCAACTTTAAACTTTTTACTTTACACTTTAAACTTATAACCTTGAACTTAGAACCTAAGGCTATGGTGCCCTAGGCTTTAAATTTTCAACTGGCACGTGGAGAGTGAACTTGTTCGACATCATTTTTGTGCTTCCCTATGTTTTCAGCGATCACCCCTCTTTTCCGGAAGGCATTTTGAAGCGCGTGCTGGAGGCGGAAGGGTTTTCGGTCGGGGTGATCGAGCGGCCTTTTTGGCAGGACAAGGAATCTTTCGCCAAACTGGGTAAACCCAAGCTTTTTTTTGCCGTGATTGCGGGTCCGCTCGATTCGGTGGTGCTCAATTACACGTCGCTGCGCAAAAGGCGCAAAGAAGATCTTTATCAAATCGGGGGAAATGGTTTTTTTGAGGGTTATCCGCCCGGCATCAAATACAAGGTTCGGCCGGACCGCACCGTGACGATTTTCAGCAACCGCATCCGCGAATCCTTTAAAGACACGCCGATCGTCATCGGCGGGTTGGAAGCCTCTTTGCGGCGTTTCAGTCATTATGATTTTCAGCAGGAACAGATCCGGCGTTCGGTGTTGCTCGATGCCAAGGCCGATCTTTTGGTGCACGGCATGGGCGAGAAGCAGATCGTGACGATTGCCCGATCAATCCGGTCCGGAAGCGCAGCCCGTGAGATCCACACACCGGGAACGACCCGTATCGGAAAGCAACCGCTTGATTCGGCCGGCCGCGACCTTTTACCCAGCCACGAAGAGATCGTCAGCGAACCCCGCAAACTGCTTGAAGCGCAATGGATCCTGGAAAAGGCCATGGCCGGAGGCAGGGGACTGCTCCAGGCGGTCGGCGACCGATACGTAATCGACGAACCGGCTGAAATCCATGCGGGCCCGGATCTCGATGCCATTTACGGTTTGGCTTATGAGCGCCGGCATCCGCAAGTCAAGGAGTATTCTCCGGCCCTGCAAATGAACCTCTTTTCCATCACCTCCCACCGCGGTTGCGGCGGCCGGTGTTCTTTTTGCTCCATTCAATGCCATGAGGGCCGCAAAATCGTTTCGCGTTCCCCGGACTCCATTCTCCGAGAAATCAAAAGCCTGAAAAAACATCCGCAATGGAAAGGGTCCATAGCGGATATCGGCGGCGCGGCCGCGGAAATGTACGGCCAGGATTGTCATCAGGAATCCTGCGGCCGGTCATCCTGCCTTTATCCGGAGATTTGTCCTTCGTTTACAACCGGGCAAGCCTATCTGGAGTTGCTGCGTGCTTGCCGCCGGGTTTCCGGGGTCAAAAAGATTTTTGTTGGGTCCGGCCTGCGTTACGATCTGCTTTTGAAAAATCCGGATTTGCTGGAGGAAATCATGCGCCACCATTGCGGCCGGTTCCTGCGTATCGCGCCCGAGCATACCGAAGACCGGGTTTTGCAAGCCATGCAAAAGCCAAGGTTTGAAGTATTAAAAGAATTTGTCGCCCTTTTCCAGTCCATCAACAAAACCCTGTTGCGCAAAATCGCTTTGGCGCCTTACTGGCTGGTGGGACATCCGGGCGAAACCCGGGAAGATATCGGGCGCATGAAAACCAAAATTCGGGCGCTCGGGTTGGCAGCCCAGGACACCCAGATTTTCACCCCCACTCCGGGAACCCCGGCCACGGCCATGTATTATGCCGGCTGTTCTTCTGCTTCCCAGCCTCTTGAAATCGTTAGAGATATCAAAGAATTAGCGGAACGTAAAAATCAGATCGTCAAGGGCTAAACAAGCGTTTTTATAGTTGACCCTTGTGCGTATTTCATCTATGGTGCGGCCGCACGCTGGAGCATGAAACCTTAACCCTAATTTCGGAGGAGCCCCGCCATGAATATCCAAGATGAAAAATTCGCCGAGTTTGAAAAGCTGTCCAATGAGGAAAAAGTCAAATATTTTCAAAGAAATGGCCATTTATTCGATATGATCATTTCTCAGCAGCTCAACCGCCAGGTCATTGACGATCTTTTTAAAATTACCAATCAAGTCCGCACCATTGCCAAAAGCAAGACCGGGTCCATTTTTTTGCAAGGGCTTTTGCGCCATAAACGCGCCATGCTCTATTTTACCCAGCCTTCGTCGCGTACTTTTCTTTCTTTTGAGAATGCCTGCCATATTTTGGGCATGCGGACCTCCGAGATCCGGGATTCCCGGGTTTCCTCCGAGATCAAGGGTGAAAGTTTCGACGACAGCCTGAGGACCTTTTCCTCTTACACGGATTTGATCATTATGCGCCATCATGAACCCAACCGGGCCGAACGGGCTGCCTGGCTTTTAAATAGTTATTCGGACCGGGCCGTGCCGGTCATCAACGGCGGCTCCGGCGCCGACCAACACCCCACCCAGGCGATTCTGGACATCTATACCTTACTGCGGTCGTTTGAATATCAAGGCGGGTTGGAACACAAGACCATTCTGATGTGCGGCGATCTCAAACGGGGCCGGACCGTCCGTTCCCTCTCCTATTTGATGAAGAACTTTGAAGGGGTTAAAGTCATTTACGCCGCGCCGCCCGAATTCCAGATGCGCAGCGATGTGATCGAATTTCTGGAACGCCACAAAATACCCTGTACCATTGAAGACAAGAATCTGCTTAATGTGCTGCCCAAAGCCGATGCGATTTATATGACCCGTATCCAGGATGAGCACGATAAAGTGTCGGGCGAATCGGGCAAGACGGATATTTCGAATTTTAAAATAGGCAAAGAAGACATGAACAAAGTCAAACCCAATGCCATTATTCTGCACCCCTTTCCGCGGCGGGACGAGATCGATGTGGCCGTGGACAGCGATCCGCGAGCCATGTATTGGCACCAGGAACGCAACGGCATGTGGGCGCGGGCCGGGTTGATCGCCTATATCTTCAATGTGCATGGCGAAATAATGGATTATTAATACTGCAGTAGTCAGAATTCAGAAGACAGAATCCAGAATAACCGGCAAAGCCGACCGGCTATTGAGAAATGCTTAAGGCGGGTTAGCGGCCCGTGGTCACATTACTAAACCCACAAATCTCGTAGTCGGTTTTCTATTCTGGCTCCTGAATTCCGGCTTCCGGCTACTTATCTCTCAAGCTATAAACAAATCATTGGTTGAGAAATTCGGATCCGTGGTCAGGTTGACGCCCAGACGCCTAAGCCCGGCTTCATCGCCCGGGGTGGGCATGTGGGTCATATGCACTTCAGAGCCCCGTAATTCCTGAAGTTGTTCCAGGGCCAACTGGGTCGCGGAATTGGTGGTGGCGCTGATGCTTAAAGCGATCAAGGTTTCCTCCAGATCCAGGCTGATGGTTTTTTCACGCATGATATCGATTTTGAGTTTGCCGACCGAGTCGATAATATTGGGAGGCAATAATTTGATCTTGGCCGGAATGCCGGCCAGATGCTTGATAGCGTGAATCACCACGCTGGAGGCGGCGTGCATACGGGTTGAGTTATTGCCCGTGACAATGGTCCGGTCTTTCAATTGAATGGCGGCGCCGCAAAAAATCCCTTTGTTGCCTTTATCCGCCTGCTGGGCTTCCAAAGCGGCCCGGCGGGCCGGTTCAACCACTGCTCTGGATTCCGGAAGCAGATTCAAATTCTGCATAGCCAGTTCCACGCGCTGGACCGTATCTTTATTGGTAAAACCCATGCGATATTCGCAATTATAACGAAAATAGCGCCGGATGATTTCCTGTCGGGCTGCTTCCTTGGCTTTTTCATCATCCCGAATGGCGAAACCGGCCCGGTTGACGCCCATGTCGGTAGGCGACTGATAATAGAGCTCATCGCCGATGATTTTGGCCAGAATTCTTTTCAGCACCGGAAAAACTTCCACGTCCCGATTGTAATTCACTGCTTTTTTATCATAAGCCTCCAGATGAAAAGGATCGATCAGGTTGAAGTCGCCGATATCGGCGGTGGCGGCCTCATAAGCGACATTGACGGGATGATTCAGGGGCAGGTTCCAAATGGGAAACGTCTCGAATTTGGCATAACCGGCCCGGGCGCCTCGTAAATGTTCATGGTAGCATTGTGACAGACAAGTAGCCATTTTACCGCTGCCCGGCCCAGGCCCGGTTACGATCACCAGGGGTTTGTCGGTCGGGATATAATCGTTGGCGCCATATCCTTCCTCGCTGACAATCAGGTCGATATCGGTCGGATAACCCTTGGTAAAACGGTGGGTATAGACTTTGATGTCGCGGCGTTCCAGTTTATTTTTAAACAGAATGGCAGCCGGCTGATTCTCAAACCGGGTGATGACCACGCCCAAAACCGTCAGACCCCAGCTGCGCAAATCGTCGATGATCTTCAGGGCATCGGTGTCATAAGTGATGCCGAAATCGGCCCTGATTTTTTTTCTTTCAATATCGCCGGCGTAAATACAGAGCAGAATATCGGCTTTTTCCTTTAACTGCTGCAACAAGCGCATCTTGATATTGGGATCATAACCGGGCAAAACCCGGGAAGCATGATAGTCGAAAAGGAGCTTGCCGCCGAATTCCAGGTAAAGCTTATTGTCGAATTTTTTCATTCTTTCCAAAATTTCCGCGGCCTGTTCTTGAATGTATTTTTCATTGTCGAAAACGAGAGATGTGGCCATATCAGCTCCTTTTATGTTTTTTGATCCTGAAAAACATAGGATCAAAAATCATTATGATTTAAAATTTTATTGGATTTTTTGGT
>RPPU01000188.1 GCA_003819975.1 Desulfobacteraceae bacterium | reverse complement strand
TCGAAATCGCCGAACTCGTGGTGGACCTCGGCGCAGAGGTTGCCGGGATAATCGGCATGGATCAAAGGCGCGCCCGCTGCCGTGGCTTCTTCGATGGTGAGCACCACCGGCAAAGGTTCGTATTCAACCTTAATGAGGCCGACTGCTTCCATGGCCGTTTCCAAATCCACGGCCGCCACGGCCGCGATCTCGTCGCCGATATAGCGGACCTTGTCGTGACAAAACATGGTTTCGTCATAGCGCGCCGGGCTGACCCCGTAAGGCGTCAAACCGGCCTCCTTGGCCGTAATCACGGCCCTAACGCCCGGTAATTTGAGGGCCCGCGAAACATCCACATTTAAAATCCGGGCATGCGCTTCCGTGCTTTGCAGTAAAGCGCCGTAAAGCATTCCCGGCATTCTGAGATCGTCGGCATAAACCGCCCGGCCCGTGGCCTTGGCCGGCGCGTCGATGCGCGGCACGCGCGAATTGACAATAGCGTATTCTTTCATGATTCGCTGCTTCTCCTTTCCTTGCCTTGACCGGCGACCGACTGGACCGCTTCCACGATTTTCTGGTATCCGGTGCAGCGGCACAGATTGCCCGAAATGGCCGTGCGGATTTCCAATTCGCTCGGATTCGGGTTTTGGTCCAACAGGCTTTTGGCCGACAAGATCATGCCCGGCGTGCAAAATCCGCATTGAATGGCTCCTTTATCCACAAAAGCTTGCTGAAGGGGATGCAGGACGTTGTCCCGGCTTAGCCCCTCGATGGTCGTGATTTCATGTCCCTCGGCCTGACCGGCCAGGACCAGGCAGGAGTTGACCGGTTTCCCGTCCATCAGGACCGTGCAGGAGCCGCATTCGCCCACGTCGCAGCCGCGCTTGGTACCGGTCAGGTTCAACTCCTCGCGGAGCACATCCAGCAAAGTCCGGTTCGGCTCCACGGCCGGCTCGTAGGTTTGCCCGTTGATTTTCAAAGTCAATATTTTTTTCATATCGGTTTCCTTTGTCTTAAAGTCGGTTTATTCATGAGAGCCCGTTTTGCCGGGCATTTGGTTTGTATAATTCAACCACGGACTGTCGATCAGAGAACATTTTTTAACCACGGAACAGACGGAATACACGGAAAAAATACCACCCTCTATCTTTCGGCAAATCTATCCATTTCCCGGTAACTGCTTAATCTCCTTTCCGTGTGGTCCGTATGTACACAATTTTGTGTTGTTTAAAATTGTTCTGTGGTTTCGTGGTTAAACCTTTGCTTTGGCGTCCTGCCATGCCGCCGCCAATGCCCGGCGCGTGAAGACCTTGACAATGTCGCGCCGATAGGCTGCCGAACCCCGGAAATCGTCGATCGGTTTGGCGTCGCCGGCCGCGGCCTCACCCGCCTTGGCGAACAAGGCTTCGCCGGGTTTGGCGCCGAGCAACAACTTTTCCGCCGTGATCGCGCGCAAAGGCGTGGGCCCAACCGCGCCCATCACAATCCGCGCCCCGCGGATCGATCCGTTCGGCTTTTCAAGGGTCAGTACGACCGCCAGGTTCACGATCGAAATCTCAAGGGCCTTACGGATGCCTAATTTCAAATAAGCACTTCCCGTATACGGCAGCGGCGCGTCCAAAAGAATCTCGGCCGCCAATTCATCGGCCGCAAGTTCGGTCCGGCCCGGCCCTTTGATGAATGCTTCTACATCCGGCGAGCGCTCCCCACCCTCTCGCACCAACCGCAATTTGGCGCCATACGCGATCAACGCCGGCGGGAAATCGGCCGCCGGCCGGCTGTTTACGATATTGCCGCCGATGGTGGCCAGGTTACGGACCAACGGCGAACCCAGACTCTCCGCCGCCATTGCTAAAGCCCGGAAATTTTTGCGGATCTCAATGGAAGCCGAAATCTCCGCAGCTGTTACCCCGGAACCGATCCGGTACTGTTTCCCTTGCTTTTGAATCGTCTTCAATTCCGAAATCCGCGACAAATCGATCAGGTTTTCGGGTTGCACAATCCGTTTTTTCAGATTCACTACAAGATCGGTGCCGCCGGCTAAAAGAGCGCATGGCCCCTTCAGTTCTGTAATCAGTCCGCAAGCTTCTCTAATGCTTTTAGGTTCATGATACTGAAACTTTGGCAATAACATTTTTAAAACTCCTGCGTATGGTCGTTAAAATTATTTAAGCTTTCATTTATTTTAACAAAAAAAGTCAACTATTTCAGATAAATAGTAAACATATCAATTTAACCGTATAAATTAATAAAATATAAAATCAAATATTTTTGTTCCCCATGCTGAACAATGACAATTTATTTCTTTTTATCATCTGAGTTTTGTTATGTCAATATTTCCATGATAAATTTTTTAAGTTTTTTTAAATTTTCACGAAACTAAAAGGATGCAGGCTCTATATTATTTATTCAATAATTTCAATATATTATTTACAAATTTTTAGATTTATCGCGATTTATTGCTTGGCCGGCATTATTTTCTAATTTTTTTTAAATATTTTTGGATATAATATATCTAATTCGATATAACATGAACAGTTGAATCTCAAGCCTATTGAATCCCGATTTTCAATGCGCTTTATGAAAGTATGAAAAAATTGAAGGAGAGCATAATGGATTTGAATCAATTGAGCGCTCGCATTAATGAAGCAGCCCTGAACGTGTACAGGGAACTGGGGCCGGGACTGTTGGAGAGGGTCTACCGTACCTGCCTGGTTCTTGAGTTGGCCGAGATGGGCTTGAACACCCGTCTGGATGTGCCTTTACCGATTCGCTATCGCGAAAAAATTCTTCACGAACAAGGATTGCAAGTCGATTTACTCGTCGAAGACACTGTGATCGTTTCTCTCATCTCCGCGGAAATCGTCCCCGATCTGACCAAAAAGCAACTGCTGACCTATCTGTGTCTGGCCGGAAAGCCGCTGGGACTCCTGATCAATTTTCTGGAAACCGTCCATGTCACGACTTTTTCCGGAAAATTCCCGCAGCATGCCCGCGCCGATTTCACGCCTGCGCCGGGTATCGGAAACTATAAACCGCTCAAGTTCGGAGCCGAGATCAATTGACCTTTAACGGAATTCTTTTGCAAAAACCGATTGGATAGGAAAACGATAATTTTTTTAAAAGGCCGCTTTCGCTCTTTCTGAAAAAGATATGGATAGAGCTGGATGGACGGATGCTTTTTACCGCACCTTTTAAGGGGTTGCGTATAAAGGGGAGCATTAATTATGATTTTTTTGATCCTGAAAAGCATCAGATCAAAAAAATCATTCATTCCGGCTTATCGTGCTGTAGTATATTGAAACCGGACAAGATTGCCGGAAATGAGTGATTATACGGTAAACGATTGAGTCAACCGTTTATCCCTGCCGATTACTTTTTTCGTTTTTGTGCGGTTCCTTCGCTTTTTTACCAAGCGATTCCCAGACTCCTTTGGTCTGCTCCTGTACGATCAAAACCGGCTGACCGCCCAGCATTCGCGGCCGCAACCACCCCCGCGTATGCACGGGATCGTCCGGCCCCGGCATTTTAGCGTCGCGGTCATGGGAAACGACCCGGATGCCCATCTGCTCCAATTTCCTGATCCGGATCGGATCCGCACATTGCCGCAAACGGTTGAACTCGATAAATCGACCGGCCCAACCTGAAGCGGTCAGCCCTACGGCTGCGGCCGCGCCGATCACGCCGTCTTGGGTGCCGCCGTGTCCTGAAAGGCGCCATTTACCGGCGGCGGTTATGGCTTGTTTTTGAGTCATAATCTTTTGCGTGCAAAACGCGCCGAATTGCATCAAATCGGTCAGGGAAGAGTCCTCTTCCAGCGCCAGGCAAAGACCGGGATCGCTGCCCGGCAGGGCATATTCCTCGATGTGCTTGACCGCCCGTTCGACTAAGGTCGAAAAAAGCCCCGGGTCCGCCATCTCCGCCACCACGCAAGCACTGCTGTTATGCGAGGTATAGGGAATGTCCGGGTGGACTAAAAGCTGTTGCCGCAAAACGCCCCACAAAACGCAACCTTCGGGTAAAACCTGTTCAAACCAACGGGCCAGCTTACCCGTGCCGTACTCCGCCTCTTTATTGTCCGTGTCGTCGAATCCGATGAAAACGCGCATGATAACCTTGATTCCTCGATAAAAACCTTTTTAAGCCGGTCCGGTTTTCTTGATGACATGAATGGAGGTGGCTTTGAAAAAAGCGTTGATTTCCTTGCCGGCCTCAAGAGCCAGTTGGCGGGCCGATTCATGGGTAATATAAGCAACAAGCGGAAAGCCGCAATCAAGTTTGACTTTTTCGTAAAAACCCATGGGAATGATCTTTTCGATTATTCCGTTAAAAGCATTGCGGGCGCTGGTCGCTTCCGCCAAAACCCGGTCTGCAAGCACAACCGTGTCCGGCCGGATGAACAGTGTGACCCTATCGCCGACCTGCAGGGTTCCTACGACTTCAATCTTCCGCCCGTTGACCTGGACCGTGAAACAGCCGTCTTGAGCGCCGATCACTTCGCCGGATAAAATTGTTTCCACGCCGACAAAATGTCCCACAAATTCATCGGCGGGCCGGCGCAGAATCCGGACCGGCGTATCGAGTTGCAGAATACGGCCTTGGTTCATGACCGCGATGCGGTCGGAAAGGCGCAAAGCTTCCCAGCGATCATGGGTGACGAAAACGGTCGTAACGCGGGTTTTGTGTAAAATAGCCTCCAGATCTTCCAACAAGGCTTCGCGCGTGGGCGGGTCCAGGGCGGAGAAGGGTTCATCCAACAAGAAAATTTCAGGATCGGTGGCAAAAGCGCGCGCCAGACTGGTGCGTTGGGCCTCGCCGCCCGAAAGGGCTTTGGAAGAACGCCCGCTTAAGTGTGCGATCTTGAAGCGTTCCAATTGCTCCATGACCCTGGTACGAATTTCGTTTTTGGGCATTCCGCGCATTTTCAGTCCCAAAGCCACGTTGTCGAATACCGACATGCTGAAAAGCAAAGATTCCTGAAAAACCATAGCCAATCTGCGCCGATACTCCAGGACCGGAACCCGTTCATCCACTTTTTGCCCGTAATAATAAATACTTCCTTCCGCAGGCTTGATCAGGGCCGCCAGAGTCTGCAGCAAGGTGGTTTTGCCCGCGCCGTTGGGCCCGATCAGGGAAAGCACTTCGCCTTTATGAATGACGAGCTCGGGCACCCGGAGCCTTTCGATGCCGTTTCTTTTAATGATGATATCTTTTAGTTCAATGATTTTATCTGGCATATATGGAAGTGCCTAAATGTTTTTTTGCAGGAACAAAAAAACATGAATTCCGGCCAACCGGAACAGACGTTCGAGTGAAAATCGTCGGAATAAATCCGTACGATGGTAAGCCGGTGGTTAATCATTTTTTTCTTATCGACAATTTTTGGTCGATGTTTCTGTGTTAAGCGCCAAAATAGGTAGAGACATAAAATCGTTTCTACGGAAATGCGCTAAAGTGACTAAAGTTTATGCGAACAGGGTTTCCTTCGCGATTCATGATTCGATGTTCGATATTCGTTATTTGCCATTTACAAAACCCGGGGACTCTTTCATTTCACGTTTCACCTTCTTAATCAACCCGTAACCCGCTCAACTCGCAACAGCATAACCCAATAACAGTTGTTCATCGCGTTTCACGTTTCACCTTTCACGTTTCACGATCTCACGCCTCCCTTTTGCTGCACATTAGTCAAAAGCCAATTGATTAAAAAAGCGAGCAAAAGTAAAATAATGCCCAGCGCAATGGCCACGTCGAAATTGCCCCGGCTGGTTTCCATGACCGTGGCCGTGGTCAACACCCGGCTGTAGCCCTTGATGTTGCCGCCGACCATCATGGACGCGCCCACTTCGGAAATAGCGCCGCCGAAACCGGCCATGACCGCCGCCAATAGCGTGAGCCGGGCCTCCTTGATCAACAGCCAGATCATTTGCAGGCGGGTGGCGCCCAAGGCCAGAATTTGCAAACGTAGTTTTACGGGCAGATGCTGGATGGCGACCAGGCTGATGCCCATGATAATGGGCGTGGCGATCAGGATTTGGGCCAGGATCATGGCGGATGGCGTATAGAGCAGACCCAAAAAACCGAGGGGCCCGTTGCGCCACAAAAACATGGAAACGAAAAGCCCCACCACCACCGGCGGCAAACCCATGCCGGTGTTGATCAGGCTTACGACAATCTTGCGCCCCGGAAAAGAGGTAAGCGCGATGAACACGCCGGTCGATACGCCGATAACCAGACTGACCAGGGTGGCCAGGATCGACACCTTAAGAGACAGAAAGGTGATACCGATCACTTCAGGGTCCAAAGTAATCAGGAGCCAAAACGCTTTTTTGATGCCTTCAAAAATGAGATCCATAAAAAACCAGAAGTCAGAATACAGAATACAGAATTCAGAAGGGGAACAAGTCTTGATTTTTCATTTTGACTTCTGGCTTCTGAATTCTGACTTCTGTCTTCTTCGTCAATACAATAAAAATCGATTAATATAAGAGGGGGCATTTTAAGCGCCCCCATAGCTTCGTATAAGATTACTTTCCCACCTCTTCATCCGCCTTGCCCGCATCCGGGAAAAAGAGCGGCGAACCGAACTTGGCCACGCCATAGGTCCGGATGATCTCCTGGGTCTCCTTGGCAACCATGAAATCCGCGAACGCCTTGCCGCCGGCCACGTTGATTTTGGGCCATTTCTGGGCATTGAGTTCGATGACGTGATAGATGTTTAATAGAATCCCATCGCCTTCGACCAAGATCTCCGAGGCGAGGTTCTTTTTAACGGCCAAATAGGTGCCGCGGTCGGTCAGGGTGTAACCGTTTTTCTCCGAAGCCACGCTCAGGGTTTGGCCCATGCCCTGGCCGGTCTGCTGATACCATTTTTCCTGTTCCTGAGCCACGCCGGCCGCTTTCCAGACCTCTTTTTCCTTGGAGTGGGTCCCGGAGTTGTCGCCGCGCGACAGGAACAAAACCTTTGATTCGGCGATCTTTTTAAAGGCTTCACCTGCTTTTTTCACGCCTTTGATTTTGGCCGGATCGTCCTTGGGCCCGACCACGACATAGTCGTTATGCATGATCAGGCGGCGGTTGACGCCGAAGCCTTCCTCCATGAATTTTTTCTCGGCCGCCGGCGAATGCACCAAAAGCACGTCCGCTTCGCCCTTCTGGCCCATGGCCATGGCCTGGCCCGAACCGACCGCGATGGTCTTCACGAAAAATCCCGTTTGCTTCTCGAAGATCGGGATCAAAACATCCAGCAGCCCCGAATCCTGGGTGCTGGTGGTCGTGGCCAGGATCACGTTCTTTTCCTGGGCCTGAACCAGGCCGATGAATAAAAATGAAACCGTCAATGCAATTACCAACCATTTAAAATTCATTTTCATATCTTTCTCCTTTTTTTATTCTTAGTATCTTATTAAGTTAAATCTTGCTCAAATTTCTAATCATCTACTTCACCATCCCCCCTGACCCCTCCCGTCAAGGGAAGGAGGATTAGAACACCATTCTTCTTTTTCATCCCCTTGCGGAAAGGATTAAGGGAGGGGATGAACATATAATGAGCGCGGGCTGAAGCCCGCGGCTATCTGCCGTTTTCCCTACAGCCTAACAGCCTTCAGTCTATCAGTCTGCTTTTTTATTTCTGCTTCCACTCCTTGGAATTCGGGAAAAAGAGCGGAGCCCCATACTTTTCTTTGCCGAAACCTTCGATAATCTTTTGGCCCTTGGCCGGATCGGTCAGCCATTTTACGAACCGTAGCGCGCCTTCATGATTTACCTTGGGAAATTTTTGGGGGTTGACCGGGATCAAGGTGATGAAGTTCAAAAGCGCCTCGTCTTTTTCGACCAGGATCGCGATTTTGAGTTTGTCCCGAAGAGTCAGGTACGTAGCCCGGTCGATTACGGTATAGGCTTGTTTTTCGTCGGTGTATTGCAGGGTTGGACCATTGCCGCTGGCCCCTTTTTCCCAAACCTGGTACCAGGCGCCGCTCGGTTTGATGCCGGCCTTGGCCCAGAGGTCTTTCTCCGCAATATGC
>RPPU01000187.1 GCA_003819975.1 Desulfobacteraceae bacterium | reverse complement strand
TTCTTTTTCAAAAAGGAAAAACCAAGACTTCCACTCAATTGAACTTGCTCCGGGAGGAACCCCTCTCTATCCGGGTTCAGGGCCGGCCCTATGCCGTGGTCATGCGCACGCCCGGCGATGAAACCGCCCATGCGGCCGGGTTCGGCCTGGCCGAGGGTATTCTGGACAGTCCCGACGATATCGGCGCCATTGCCTCCTGCGAAGGCGACGTCACCAACGTGGTGACCCTCACCGTCACTCCCGCCCGGTTGCCGGCCATCAAAGCCGTGCTGGAACGCCGAGGCTTTGTCAGTCAAACCAGTTGCGGCATCTGCGGCAAGGAACTGGTTGAAGACCTTTCTCTAATGGTTCGGCCTTTGCCCGACGGCCCGCCCATTGACCTGCAAAAAGCCTTTCATTGTTTGGAGACAATAAAGGATCAGCAGCCGCTGTTCCGAGAAACCCGTACCTCTCATGCTGCGGTTATCTATACTTCAAATTTCGAGTTATTGTCCTCGGCTGAAGATGTCGGTCGTCATAATGCTTTGGATAAAGCCATTGGAAAACTTTTTCTGAAGAGAATGCTCCTCCAGGCCGGCGTCCTGATCCTGTCTTCCCGCATCAGCTATGAAATGGTTCAGAAAGCGGCCCGCGCTAAAATTCCCTTTATTCTGGCCGCTTCCGCGCCTACGGCTTTGGCCGTCGAACTGGCCGCTTCCCTGAACATAACCCTGGCCTCCGGATTCAAGCAGTTCGGTACTCATGTTTATTGCGGTCTCCAACGCCTGGCCGCCGTTGATGATCAGAACTCATCGTAAAAGTAGTTTCTTAATCCCAAAAAATGCATTAAGCCTATTTCCATGGTTAAATCCGAATAGAATTTGGTTTCCACGACCGCAATTCATCGTCTCCCTGAACTTTGCCGTAAGATCAATCGGGGTTAATAAAAAAACTGCTTTCTTTCATCAATGTCCAGTTTTTAGCATCTTCCCTGTACTATTATTTCTTCGAATTCATCCGCTTCGCGCTCTACGATCTTGAGGGCGCTCAATTGGCATTTCCAGACGCAGATTCCTGAACCGTCGCAATATTTTTCCGCAATCAGGCGTGCTTTACCGTCTATAATTCGGAGCGCACCTTCCACGCAGGACCGTATGCATTTTCCGCAACCATCGCACTTCTCTTCATCAATATGGATAATGTCTCTCTTTATTTTCATCGGAATTCCGAGTATTCTTTTCAGGCTGCTTCTGCTTTTTCCTTGCCTTTGCGGACCACTGCTCTTTTACCTTCGGGCAACGGCGCTGGAACCGGTTTGCCGAAAATCTTGGTCACGGCCCCGAATTTGGGCGGACAGACTTCAAAGCAGGTGCCGCATTTGATGCATTTCTCCTGATCCACGATATGCACCTGGCCCTTGGCGCTGATAATCGCCTCGACCGGACATCTTCGGGCGCAGGTCATGCAGGCCTGGCACTTTTCCGGATCGACGTAGTACGAAACGACTTCACGGAACAGCTGGTCTATTTCTTCTTTGGTGAAAAACCCTTCATATTGCTCCGGGCCCGGACGCGTGCCCAGTTTCTCGTTTTTCAGAACCTTGATGTACGGGACCAGTTTGGTTACTTCGGCCAGTTTGGCGTTTATTTTCTCTTTACCCAGGCTTTCGCCCTGGCCTTGGGCCAGCGGGCCAATTTCTTTTATCTTCTTGACGAATTCGTTGGTCGATTCGACAAAAATATTCGCTTCCGCACCGGACATAAATTGGATTCTCAACCGTTCCGGGTTCAGTCCGATGTGTTCCATGATTTTCTTTAATAAGAGCACCATGTTCAGCGTATGGTAGTTGCCGTGCGTGATATAATTGCATTCGTTTAGATGGCAACCGCCGATAAATACGCCGTCAATCCCGTTTGAAAAAGCCCTGAGCACATGGGCCATGTCGACTCTACCGGAACACATGACGCGAATCAGTCTCATTTCAGTCGTATATTGCAGTCTGGAAACTCCAGCCAGGTCAGCAGCGCCGTAAGCTCACCAATGACAGACGAAACCCAATATTTTCGGTTTAAATTTAAGTGCTGCACTCATGAAGTTTCACCTCCTTTAGTCGCTAGTCAAATTTTTTCACCACTAAGTCACCAAGACTCAAAGAAAAAACTTTTTTAAAAATAATTCACGAATCTTAGTGTCTTTGCGTCTTCGTGGTAGAATAATTTTTTAAATTCATTCACACCGGCTCAATTATTTTCCACTTGCCGATTTATAAATCGCCTACCGCCGTACCCATGGGTTGTAGAATTTCTTCTCTCGGAACCAACACGTCGATTTCGCTACAGATCTCGTCATCGTTAAAATGCTTTAAGGAAATAGCCCCGGTCGGACACTTGGCGTTGCACAAACCGTCACCTTTGCAGAGCACGGAATTGACGAATACCTTTTTCCCCTGTTTGGTCTCGCGTAATTCCAGGGCGCCGTAGGTACAGACCGCGACGCAGGCGCCGCAACCCATGCACGCTTTCTCGTTGACCTGGCAAACCGAACCAGAAGCCACGACGATATCGCGTGAAAGCAGCGTCAAGACCCGGCCGGCGGCTCCATAAGCCTGGTTGATCGTTTCCTGGATGAATTTGGGATAATGCGCCAATCCGCAAAGATAAACGCCGTCCGCGGCAAACTCGACCGGTTTTAATTTGACATGCGCTTCCTTAAAAAAACCGTCCGGACTCAAAGTGACCTTGAATAATGCGGCGATCTCCTTGGTAGCGGCCGAAGGAATCACCGCCGCAGCCAAAGCCAGAAAATCGGCGTCAATCGCGATTTTCTTTCCTAGAATATAATCCGTGGTCGTAACCCGCAAAATGGGCCGGCCGCCCTCTTCCGTGGCTTCCACTTGCGGTGGATCCAAGGGCTCATAGCGGATAAACTTGATGTCTTGATTGGACGCATCCCGATAAAAATCTTCTTTGAATCCGTAGGTCCGCATATCCCTGAAGAGAATATAGATGTCCATGGCCGGATTCAACTTCTTCAATTCCAGGGCATTCTTGACTGACTCGCTGCAGCAAATCCTGCTGCAGTAATTCCGGTCTTCATTCCGGCAACCCACGCATTGAATCATGACCATGCTTTGAGCATTGATCACCTTTTCATCTTTATGCCCGATTTTTTCCTCCAACTCCAGGTGGGTCATGACTTTATCATCTTTGCCGTAAAGATATTCGCTGGGTGTATATAAATCCGCGCCTATGGCGAGAATAGCCGCGCCATGTTTGATGGCCGCGATTCCCCTATCGGATTTTACCGTGGTCACAAAATTCCCGATATAACCGGTCGCCTCGGCAATATCGGCTTTATGATAAATATGAATCAAGCGGTGTTGATATACTTTTCCAATAAGATCCTGTAAATAGACTTGGACATCCAGTCCTTCCAGGGTGGAATGAATGCGGCGCACCATGCCGCCGAGTTCCGCCTCTTTCTCAACCAAATGGACTTCATGGCCCTGATTGGCGATGGAAAGCGCGCAAGTCATACCGGCGATACCGCCACCCACCACCAACGCCGCTTTATTGACCGGTAGATCGAATTCCTGCAGCGGCTCCAACTGCGCCGCGCGTGCCACCGACATCCGGATGATATCCTGTGCTTTGGTGGTGGCTTCTTCCTTTTCTTTGGAATGAACCCAGGAGTTGTGCTCCCGGATATTGGCCATTTCATAGTAGTATTGATTGATCCCGGCCTCCCGCAAGGTATCCCGGAACAACGGTTCCAGGGTCCTGGGCGAACAAGCCGCGACGATCACGCGATTTAGGCCCTTCTCCTTGATCATGTCCGTGATTTCCTTGGCGGAATTGGTGGCGCATGAAAAGAGCTGTTCCTGGGCATAGACGACATTGGGCAATGTTTTGCAATATTCGACCGTGCCGGGAACATTGACGATCCGGCCGATATTCGCGCCGCAATGACACACAAAAACGCCGATTTTCGGTTCCTCTTGCGAGACATCCTTTTCCGGCGGATAGACCCTCTCTTTTGAAAGATTGCCGCGCCGATAATCCAGAAGTTCGCCGATTTGAGAGCCGGCTCCGCTGGCGCTGAACACCGACTCCGGTATATCGATCGGGCCTTGCAGGCCGCCGCTCACGAAAATGCCGGGACGGTTGGTCGTCATGGGATTGACCGGGTCGAGTCGGCAAAAATTATGCTCTTCGAGCTGAATGCCGAACTGCTCGCTGATCTTCTTGACCTCACGGGGAGGGTTCAATCCCACGGACAACACCACCATGTCGAATTCTTCTTCTTTGACGCCCTCGTCGGCCGTGGCGTACCGAATCGTGACATTCTTTGTTATCGGGTCCTCTTTTACGATGGAAGTATAGCTGCGGAGAAAGCGCACACCCGGAAGTTTTTCCGTTCTTTCGTAATAACGCTCGAAATCTTTCCCGTAGGAACGAACATCGTTATGGAATATGGTGCATCGGGCTTCGGCATCGTGATCTTTGGTTAAGATCACCTGTTTTTGGGTATAGGTGCAGCACACGGCCGAACAGTAGCTGTTTTCGCCCGGGGTGACCCGCCGCGAACCGATGCATTGAATCCAGGCGACGTTATGCGGATGCTTCATATCCGATGCCCGCAGAATTTCGCCCGCGTACGGTCCCGTGGAGCATAAGAGCCGTTCATAGTCCATGCTGGTCACCACGTTCTGAAATTCTCCATAGCGGTATTCCTTTTTTACCTTGGGATCAAACGGCTCAATCCCGGGCGACAGGATGATCGCGCCCACCTGGATGTCCATCTTCTCCGGCTTTTGAGTGAAATCGATGGCGTTGTTCTTGCATACGTTCTCGCAGATGCGACATTTCTTCTCTTTAAGGTAAAGACAGCTTTCGTCGATATAAGTGATCAGCGGAATAGCCTGGGCAAAATAGACATGCACCGCTTTATTTTTAGATATTTCCTGATTGTATTGATCCGGGTATTTGACCGGGCAATATTCCACGCAGGTGGTGCAACCCGTGCATTTGTCTGCGACAATATAACGCGGTTTTTTGATCAGGGTGACGTTGAAATCGCCCGCGCTGCCCTCCACGCGGTCCACTTCGGTATAAGTCAGAACTTCTATGTTTGGATGCCGGCCGACCTCGACCAGTTTAGGTGCGAGTATTCACATCGAACAGTCATTGGTCGGAAAGGTCTTGTCGATCTGGGCCATATGCCCGCCGATGCTCGGCGCTTTCTCGACCAGGTACACCTTGAAACCGGCGGTGGCCAGATCCAGCGAAGCCTGAATACCGCTTATGCCTCCGCCGACGACCATGACGTCGCCGAAATTACCGCCTGTCGGATTTTTACAAAGTTGTTCGATTTGTTCTTTTTCCACTTTCAATCACCTCATCTGCATCTTTTGATTAAAATTTCGTACAAAATGCTTAAAATTTCTTCACGACAGCCGCGACAGGCTGAAACCAGTGAAGCGGAGAATCGGCGAATATCATTTTCCGATCTTTCACCGTTTCTCCGTTTCGCTCTTTCGCCGTTTCGCAACTTAGCATTTCCGGCTCTTTATTATGTCGTACTTAACCCTAAATAACTTCCTGTATTATTTCGGTAATGTCCTTGATTTCTATTTTTTCAGTGGCGCCCACGGTGATGCGGCTGTCTTCGAACATGGTGATGCAATAGGGGCAGAAAGTCGCCAGCACATCGGCACCGGCCGCGAGGGCCTGTTCCACCCGAAGATCGCCGAATCGTTCGCCTTTTTGTGTTTCCATCCAAACCCGGCCGCCGCCGCCGCCGCAACACAGGCTGTCAACGCGCGTATCGGGCAGTTCCTTCAATTCCAAACCGGGAACCGATTTTAAGATTCCGCGGGGTTCATCGTAAATTCCGTTATGACGACCCAAATAGCAAGGATCGTGGTAAACAACTTTTTTCCCGTATGTTTTGGAGGGCTTGAGCTTCCCTTCTTGAATGAGCTTAAATAAAAGCTGCGAGATATGAATGACCTCGAAATGAGCGCCGAAACCGGGATATTCGTTTTTGAAGGTATGATAACAATGGGGCGAAGAAACCACGATTTTCTTTACCCCGTTTTCGATGAAGGCTTTAATGTTGTCCTTGGCCAGGCGTTTGAACAATTGCTCGTCGCCCGTCTTGCGCACGCTTTCGCCGCAGCAATTTTCCTGGGTCCCCAAAATCCCGTAATCGATTCCGGCCGCGTTGAGTATTTGGGCCGTGGCCCGGCCGACCTTTTTTCCGCGGGGATCATAACAGAGATAGCAGCCCGGAAAATATAAAAACTCCATGCCCTCGGTGAACGGTTTCACGCCCAAACCTTCCGCCCAATCAGCCCGCTTGTCCCGCGTTTCGTTCAAGGGATTGCCTTCGCCCACCAGGCTGGCGATTGCGGTGCGCACCGGTTTGACGGAATTGGGGAAAACTCCGTATTCCGTTGCGATCCGGCGCAGGGCTACGCCCGATTCGATCTGTTTAACGTCGCGGGGACAGTAGGTCGGGCACCGGCCGCAGGTCGTGCAACGCCAGATTTCGTCGGTTTCGATATCGGTCAGGCCGAACGTGGCTTCGCGGATGATTTTGCGCATGCTGAAAGCCCGCACCCGGTTCCACGGACAAACCGTATCGCACAAGCCGCACTGAAAACACCTTTTGAACGCTTCTCCGCCGTTCGTTTTGATGATGTCGATGATCTCTTTATAGGGAGCTACAGTCTCCATGGTCTTTCTAAAACCTCTTTTTCGTCTTATGATTTCAGCTCTTTTGCGCCAATCGGGCAACGGTACTCGCTATCTTATCCATCCCGAATTTATCGATTAACGATATCAGTCCCGCTTCCACCGCCTCTATTTCCACTTCTTCCTCAACTTCCTCTTCCCGTTCCTCGTAAGTCAAAACGTCGCTGAGGCACCATTCAACACACTTGGGCTTATCCAAAGGCGGATCGTCTTCGCACATGTCGCACTTTAAAGGAAGACCGGAATCGGGCTCCTTGAACAAATCCCGGGAGGGGCAGACTGCTCGACAGAAATCGCACTCGTCGTATTCCTTTCCGTCAATCACATATTTGTCCCGGCCCATGCACTCGGCCGGCGTATACTCGCCCGCGAATACCGGAAGCCATTTATTCTCCAGCCGGTTGGTAAGCACCTGAATGCGGGACCTGGCCGGGTTATTGCTGCTGTATCTCGGCGTAGCATGGAATGAAGAACAGATGATCTCACAAGACCGGCAGCCGTTGCACTTGTCCGCGTCAATTTTGATTGTCTTGATTTTTTTCGTAATCTTGGCCATCTTTGTATATCCCTCTCTTTTCTAAATCTTCGGCAACATAGTCCAGATCTAATTCATGCAATCTTTCTTTCGTCGGAATGCCCTCTTTATTCCACCCCTTGAATTTGTAATAAGTATCCAAGAGTTGTTCTTCGAGTTCCGGAAATCGCTTTTTCCAATGGTCCGCGGGCGGTTTCTCGTCGGCCCGACGCATGCCGCGCCGGATATTAAAGGCCCGGTGCAAATTCCGGCTCCGATTGACGATTTTCTTAAGTCCGGCTTCATCCAGATCCATCCCGGTCGCCGCCGAGATCAATTTCGGGTAATTATGGATGTGATAAGGAGGCTTCAAACAAAAGGATGCCATACCGGCGCATAAGCAAAGAGCATCGTCAATGTTGTGCAACATCTCCATCCAGTCCACAATTTCACTGCACATTTCGGGAGTCGGGAAATAGGGGATGCCTTTTTCCCCGCGCGGCTCCCATTCCAATAAAATTTGCTTCCACTTTTCATCCGGAAGCTGGGGCCATTCTTTTACAAACGCCTCTCTCTGCTCTCGGGTAGGAAAAGCCGCTTGAGGCCAGTTCCCTTCAATTTGGGTAATGCTGATCTTCTCGTTGGTTGAATACATCAGGAAATAAAGGGGATCCAGCGTACTCAATTTAAGCGGAAGTTGTTCATGTTTCTTGATGGTGTTATGATCGAAGGCTTCCGCGCCCTTGCCGATCTTGC
>RPPU01000186.1 GCA_003819975.1 Desulfobacteraceae bacterium | reverse complement strand
GTGGCCGTAACAAACCGCCAGGATCGGCAGGCCGGCCGTGACTGCTCCCCGCAACCATTCGGCGGTTTTTTCGCTCCAGACCAAACGGTCCGTGACCATTTCATGCGATCCGGTGACCGCCACACCGGAAATTTCGGTACAGGCCGGTAAAGAGCCCCCGTTTTGAACATCGACAATCATGACGCGGCTTTTCTCTATCCCCAGTCCGGAAACAAACCAATCCTCAAAATCGCCTCTGTGAGCCGAAAGCGTCGGCAGGGTTGACCCTGTTTTTACAATTAAAAATGGCTGCATCTATCCCTCGAGTTATTCTATCGTTTCATTCCATCAATCATAATAAACTTTTTATTTTTAGATCGAATGAACCGAATTTTCAAGATAATAGATACCCCCAAGCATTTCAATTTTGGACAGGCAAAATTTTTTGTCATTTTCCTTGCCCCGGCCCGATCGGCTCCCTATAATAAGAACGTTTTTACGCAATAAAAAGGAACAGTCATGCCTAATGAAAATAGCACCACCTGCATTATGGTTGTGGATGATTCAGAGGTCAATCTGCGCCTTTTAACCGAGATGCTGGTGGACCGCGGGTATCGGGTCAAACCTTTCTCCTCCGGTGAGGTTGCTTTAAAAGCTGCTCAAGCCGAACCGCCCGACCTCGTGCTGCTCGACATTGAAATGCCCGGCATGAACGGTTTCGAGGTTTGCACGGCGCTGAAAGCAAACGAGTCGCTCCGCGAAATTCCGGTTCTGTTTATCTCCGCCTTGCATGAAACCGAGACTAAGGTCAGCGCCTTTAAATACGGCGCGCTCGATTACATTACCAAACCGTTTCGTTTCGACGAAGTGGATGCCCGGGTCAAAACCCACCTCAAACTGAGCCGTTTGCAAAAGGAGCTCGAGATTCACAACCAACAGCTCGAAAAGCTCGTTGCCCTGCAGGTACAGGAAATTTCCAGCGCCCAAATGGCCACGATTATCGCCTTGGCCAAGCTGGCCGAATCGCGCGACGACACCACGGCTCTGCATATCGAACGCGTACGCACTTTTTGCAAAATGCTGGCCCAATCCCTGCGCGCCTTTCCCGAATATACCGACCTCCTGAACCCGGTTTTCATTGAAAGTATTTTTCACGCTTCGGCCCTGCACGATATCGGCAAGGTCGGCATTCCCGATGCCATTCTCCTGAAACCCGGCCGCTTGCTGCCCATGGAATTCGAAATTTTCAAAACCCATACCACCTTGGGCGCCCAAACCCTGGAAACCGTGCTTACGAGTTATCCGCAAAATACGGTCATCCGCATGGCCGTGAATATTGCCCGGCATCATCATGAAAAATGGAACGGCTCGGGTTATCCGGCCGGCTTAAGCGGAGTGAATATTCCCTTGAGTGCGCGGATCGTTGCCTTGGCCGATGTTTTCGACGCCCTTTGTTCCAAACGACCTTATAAAGAGGCCTATTCCCATGAAGATGCCCTGGAGATCATCCTGAACGACAAGGGACGCGAATTTGACCCCTGTATCGTCGATGCCTTTGTCAGGGAAGAAAAAAATTTTTATGAGGTCTTGAATCGGATGAGAGACTAAATGTTTTATTGATCCTGAAAATCCAGGATCAATAAAACATGAATTCCGGCCAACCGGAACAGGAGTTCCAGCAAGATCGCCGGAATAGATCCGTACGATGAAAAGCTATCGCCTTTTAACTTATTAACCGCCTTTTATCCCAAAAAATGCATTAGCGATATTTCAAGCATTAAGCCCGAATGAAATAAGTTTTCACAACCGGAACTGATCTTCTATCAAAACTTAATCGTAAGATCGGCAGGCGCTTACTTATGACATGCAATAGGCTGAAATCATTTTTTTATCACTTTACAAACCTTAACGCCTCGCGCCTGCCGTAAAGGGCAAAGACTCAGTAGTTCCGGTTGTGAAAACTTATTTTATTCGGGCGAAGCCATTCAAAAGTTCCTAATGCATAATCTGGGTTTATCGACACATTGCAACAAAGCTAAATTAAAAAAGGGAGCAAGTCATAACAGGCTTGCTCCCTTTTAAATTTGCCTCTGGTGCCGAAGGCGGGACTTGAACCCGCACGGGCTTCCCCGCCACCCCCTCAAGATGGTGTGTCTACCAGTTCCACCACTTCGGCATATGCATTGAACTATTTGCTCGGAGCCGGAGCCGGACCCGGGTTTGCCGCCGGCGGAGCCGGAACATTGGCCGCAGGCGCTTCCGGACTCACCGGCTGGGTTGATTGGATCGGTTGATTGCCGACCCCACTCATAATTGATTTTGTAGGCATTCTGCCGAACATAAAAGCCAGTATCAAACAGGTAAGCATAAAAATAACAGCTGAGACCACTGTGATTTTATGCATAAAGGTGGTGCCGCCGGTAGCGCCGAAGAGTGTCTGGCTGGAGCCGCCGAAAACCGAACCCATGCTGGCGCCTTTTCCTTTTTGGAGCAACACGATCACAATTAACGCGATACTGACCAAAATGTGTACAAAAATAATAAGAGCTTTAATAATCATTTTATTACCTTTACCTTTAATTTCAATAAGATAGGATCTAAATCCTTTTACGGACCCATTTAGCCTAAAATCTTTCCTCGGCTTTAAAAAGAGCAAGTAATTTTAATGGAAAATCAAAAATATGCAATATATTTTTATGATTTTATTGATATTTTATGATTGGAATAAACGTTCCGGCTTTGAGACTGGCTCCTCCGACCAGCGCGCCATCAATATCGGCCTGGGCCATGAGTTCCTTGATATTGTCGGATTTAACGCTCCCGCCGTAAAGAATGCGGGTCGCTTCCGCGCTTGGGCCCCCAAAATGCTCTTTTAACCAGGCCCGAATGATCAGATGGACTTCCTGGGCTTGCTCCGGGGAGGCGGTCTTGCCGGTACCAATAGCCCAGACCGGTTCATAAGCCAAAACCAAAACCTTGGGTAACTGTTTCTGAGCTTTGAAATCCCTGAGAGACCCGTTCAATTGCGTCCGGACAATTTCAAAAGTCCGGCCGGCTTCCCGTTCTTCCAAGGTTTCACCGATACAAACGATTGGGACTAAACCGGCCTTAATTGCGGCCACGGCCTTGTTGTTGATTCTTTGGTCCGTTTCTTGAAAAAGGCTGCGCCGTTCCGAATGCCCCAAAATCACATGGGTGCAACCGGCTTCGAGCAGCATCGCGGCCGAGATTTCACCGGTAAAAGCCCCGGACAGCTCTTCATGCATATTCTGACCGGCCAAAAAAATCTTGAACCGGCCGATGCTCTTTTTCACGTGCGCCAGGCTTGTAAAAGGCGGAGCCACCAGCACTTCGACCTGCTCAAGGCCGCCGATCGCTTCGCCAACGGACGCGATCAAGCTGTCGGATTCGGCTAGATTTAAATTCATCTTCCAGTTGCCCGCGATCAAGGGGGTGCGTTTTACCATATCTTTCTCCTCCGTGATAATAAAATTTTTTGATTCACCGAGCGAATCAGCCGGTGTCGTGATCTTATTTCTGTTCCAAAACTAATGTGTGGCTGAAAGAAAAAAATTTTATAAGAGCAGCCGCATCACAATGGCCTCTTCATGAGTGTCGCGGTAATAACCCGGCCTGCGGCCCGCCTCCTGAAATCCCATTTTTTCGTAAAGCCTTCTGGCGGACTCGTTCGACGGCCGGACTTCCAGCCAAACGGCTTTGATCTGCTCGGCCGCGCCCAGTTTAAACATCTGGTGCATCAGCAGCCCGCCCAAACCGGCTTGCCGCTTCAAAGGATGCACCGCTATGTCCAAGAGCTGGATCTCCTGAGAAAAAATCCAGAAGCAAACATACCCGGCCACCATCCGGTCCGCTTCAACCAACCACAATTGCGAAATCGGATTATGAACTTCTTCTAAAAAAGCGCTGGGGCTCCAAGGTGAAATGAAAGATTGATTTTCGATAGCCACAATCTCTTCAAGATAATGAACGATATTATCCGAAGTGACCTGCACCAGCAAGCTCATCCCGACTCCAACAACTTGCCGGCCAGGGAAATGCCGATCTTACCCGCTTCCTGGGCCTTGGCCGCGATTTCTTTCAGCGGGTATTCCTGACGGTTTTGGACAATGGCGATCACCATGGGTAAATTAACGCCGGTCAACACTTCGACCTTTTCGTCCAAAAACGAAAGGCTCAAGTTGGAAGGCGTCCCTCCGAACATATCGGTCAGGACTAAAACCCCTTGGCCTTTATTCAACGCTTTGATTTTCTGTTCGATTTCTTTATGCATCTTCTCGCTGCCCGTGGTTTCGGTAACGGCGACCGTATCGGCCGCTTCAATCCGGCCCACGATGAATTCGGCGGCGTGTAACAATTCCTTGCCCAGATCGCAATGAGTGACGATCAATAAACCAATCATGAAATAGAACCTTTGCCCTTCCTGTGCCCGGCGCGGACCTAAAATTCCTCATCGTTTTGCACGATGATCCGATAAATCTCGGACCGGCCGGGTGCTTCCAACAATGCTTCCCTGAGTGCGATATTTTTCAAAATCTTGGCGATCTTGGCTAAAACCTGGAGATGAATGCTGGCCGAGTTTTCCGGAGCCACCAAAAGGAAAAAAAGATAAACCAATCCGCCGTCCATGGCTTCAAAATCAAGGCCTTTGCGGCTGCGCCCGAAAGAGATAATCGGCTGATGGATTCCGCTGAATTTTCCATGCGGGATGGCAATACCTTCGCCGATCCCCGTGCTTCCCAAGCGTTCCCGGTCCAAAAGGACCTTAACCAGGGCGTTTTTCTCAATACTCGGATCATGCCCCGCGATTGCCCCGGCCAATTCTTCCAGAACGCCGTTTTTATCCCCGGCTTCCAATTCAGGGATGATATTTTCTTTAATTAACAGATCGGCAAGTCGCATGGATCAAAATACCATCGTTTATTTAGTCCGGCCACTTTATCCCGTCCATTTCAGGAAAGCAACGGAAAGCGGACCGGACCGTTATGAATCATCTCATGATCAACAATTATACCGCTAAACGTGCAATTTCACACGTTCGCAAATTCTTACGTTCTTACTTTTGCACATTCTCACTTTCACACTTTCTCACGCTTTTACCGCGGTTCAATAAGCCCCAGATTACCGTCCCGCCGTTTATAAATCACATTGATTTCCCTTGATTTGGCGTTGCGGAAAACAAAAAATCCTAAAAGGGACATTTCGAGTTGCATGGTCGCCTCTTCCAAGTCCATGGGCTTGGCATCCAATTCTTCCACCTCGATAACCGGCTCGTCGGCTCCGCGGCCGTGTACTTCTTGGCGGGCTTCCTGAGCCAAGTTTTCCTCGCCTTTGATATTTTCATTATTTCTCTGGCGGACTTTGGCCCGAAACCGTTTGACCTGTTTTTCGATTTTATCCATCACCTTATCGATGGCCGAATACATATCGCCGGTCTCTTCCGCGGCTTTGATGCGCGTGCCGTCGACGTTTAAGGTTACATCGGCAATGTGCCGGAATTTTTCCACCTCTAAAACAACATGGGCTTCCAAAGGAGAGTCGAGATATTTCTTGATTTTAGATAATTTTTCCTCAGCGTACGTTTTGAGACTGGCAACCGGTTCCGTGTGTCTGAATGTAACGGTAATTTCCATGGATCACTCCTCCTTAAAAAAAAAGCTCTTTAACAAAAAAAGGTTTAAAAGTCAATGAAGGGATTCAATAAGGTTTTTTCCGTTTTCTTGAAGGTAAAATTCCGAGGGTTTCTCTATACTTGGCCACTGTGCGGCGGGCCACATCGATATTGAGTTTCTTCAGCATCTCGGCCACCTCCTGGTCGCTAAAAGGGTTGTTCTTGCCTTCCGATTTGATGATATTTCTGATCTGTTCTTTGACGCTTTCGGAAGAAACCGCATCACCGTCGACGCTCTGGATCGCGCTATTGAAAAAATATTTAAGTTCGTAAATCCCCTGGGGTGTATGCACATATTTATTGGTGGTCACCCGGCTGATGGTCGATTCATGCATTTCAATGTCTTCGGCCACGTCCCGTAAAACCATGGGCCGCAAATAGGCGATTCCTTTGTCAAAAAACTCCCGTTGGTGCTTGACGATGCTCTCGGTTACGCGATAGATGGTCCGTTGGCGTTGATGAATGCTCTTGATCAGCCAGGCGGCCGACTTGAGTTTGTCTTGAATATATTGCTTGGTCTGGCTCTCCACCTCGGTCCGATTGGACAGGATGTCCCGATAATAGGAATTGATTTTCAGTTTGGGGAGCCCGTCCTCATTAAGCACAATTTGATAATCATCCCCCACTTGGACCACATAAATGTCCGGACTGATATAAATCGTTTCCTCGTCGTTGAATTTGCGGCCGGGTTTGGGTTCGAAATTGGTGATGATGTCCACGGCCGTCAAAACATCGCTCAGGGTAATGCCGAGGGCCTTGGCGATCTGGTCGTACTTCTTGTTCTCCAGCTTATGCATATGATCCAGGAGAATCTTTTCAACCACCGTGCCTTCGAGACCCTGAAAACGAGCCTGAATCAGGAGGCACTCGCGCGTGTCCCGGGCCGCCACGCCCACCGGGTCGAATTTTTGAATTTGCGCCAAGGTCGCCAATACTTCCGGCTCGGTGTAACCCGTGGTCTGGACGATTTCTTCCAGGGTCACTTTCAAATAGCCGTCGCCGTTCAGGTTGCCGATGACATAAAGCCCGATCTCCTTCTGGGGTCCGCTGAAATTGCTCATATTCAACTGCCACATCAAATGCGCGACCAGATTGGTTTTATTGGTCGTCATGCTTTCAAAAGAAGGCAGCTCCCGGTCTTCGTAAGGCGTCTCGGCCCAATTATTGTTATACTCCGAGGCATAACTTTCCCAATCCACGTCCTCGCGTTCCCGGACCTGTTCCTTGGCCGTGGTCTCCTTGACCACATCTTCCAGATTCTGGACCGTGGGGGCCAAAACCTTTTCCTCTTCGGTTTCCTCGACGGGTTGTTCATCCAGAAGGGGATTGGTTTCCATTTCATAGGTGATGGTCTCCAGTAATTCCAGCCTGGAAAGCTGCAGAAGCTTGATCGCCTGCTGCAATTGCGGCGTCATGATGAGCTGCTGCGAGAGATGCAGAGATTGCTTCAGTTGTAGAGCCATAGTCGCTTACCGTACGCCTGTTAAAGTGCTTATTCCAAGTTGTCGACAAAAGAATGTCGATATAAATGCAAGGCGAATAATTTACCCGTTACCATCGTACCGGCTCATTCCGGCAATCCCGCTGGAACTCTTGTTCCGGCACACTGGAACGTCTGTTCCGGTTCGCCGGAATTCATGTTTTTTTTCGATCCTACGCTTTTCAGGATCGAAAAAAACATTTACATCCGGAAATGCTCTCCCAGATACGCACTGCGCGCGATCTCGCTGGCGACAATCCGGTCGGGCGGTCCGTGCTCGATGACCTTGCCCTGGCTGACGATATAAGCCGAATCGCAGATATTCAAAGTCTCGCGCACATTATGGTCGGAAATCAGAATGCCGATACCGCGCTCCTTGAGTTGCTTGATAATCTGGTTGATGTCGTTCAAAGCCAGGGGATCGATACCGGCAAACGGCTCGTCCAGCAACATAAAACGCGGCTCCAGCACCAGCGCCCGCGTGATCTCCAGCCGCCGGCGCTCGCCGCCGGAAAGATACTGGGCCTTTTGCTTGGCCAGATGATCGATTTTTAATTCTTGCAGCAACCGCCCGCAGCGTTCTCTGCGTTCGCTCTCCGAAAAATCCAACGTTTCCAGAATGGCCAGAAGATTTTCCTCCACGGTCAGCTTGCGAAAAACCGAGGGCTCCTGGGCCAAATAAGTGATGCCCTTGCGGGCCCGCAGATACATCGGTTCATCGGTTAAGTCCTGGTCGTCCAGCATCACCCGGCCTTTGTCCGGCTTGAGCAGGCCGATGACCATATAAAAAGTGGTGGTTTTACCGGCCCCGTTCGGTCCCAGCAACCCCACGATCTCTTTGCGCCGCACTTTCAAATCGATC
>RPPU01000185.1 GCA_003819975.1 Desulfobacteraceae bacterium | reverse complement strand
GGCTTCGGGATTCCGGCGCAGGATGTCGCGCTCGGACAAGAGCGCGGCCAGATCGACTCCGAGCTGCGCGCAGTCGAGTTCTTGGGCCCGCAGCAGCAAGCGCGCCAGCCGGGGCTGGAGCGGCAAGCGGGCCATGTCTTTGCCTTTGCTCGTAATGGCGCCGGATCCATCCAGGGCGCCGAGATCCTGGAGCAGTTCCCGGGCCGTATCCCAGGCGGGTTTGGGCGGCGCATCCAGCCAGGCCAGTTCCGATGATTCTTTGACGCCCCAAGCGGCCAAGTCGAGCACCAGGGCCGAGAGATCGGAGATCAGGATTTCGGGCGGCGCATAAGGGATCATGGATTGAAAGGTGTGTTTCCCGTAAAGACGATAACAAATGCCCGGTCCGAGCCGGCCGGCGCGGCCCTTGCGCTGTTCAGCCGAGGCTTTGGAGGCCGTCACCGTGATCAACCGGTTCAAGCCGGTGGCCGGATCGTATTGCAGCCGGCGGGTCAGGCCGCTGTCGATCACGACCTGCACACCTTCGATGGTCAGGCTGGTCTCGGCAATGTTCGTGGCCAGCACGATCTTGCGCATGGGCCCCGGCAGAATGGCGCGCTCCTGCTCCTCAAAAGGGAGATCGCCGTAAAGAGGATGGATCGCGATCTCTTTTCCGCGTTCCGCGAGCGGTCGCAGCGCTTCCGCGCAAGCCCGGATCTCGCCCGCGCCGGGCAGGAAAACCAGGATGTCGCCGTTCGTTTCCTGCAGGGCCGTGGCGACTGCTGCCGCGGCTTGCGCGGCCGGAAACAGGTTGCGGTTCTCGTCCGGATAGCGTTCCTGCACTGGAAAAATTTTGCCGTGAGAAGCAATGACCGGCGCGTCTCCGAGCAGGGCGGCCAACGGGGCACTCTCCAGGGTTGCGGACATGACCAAGATCTTCAGGTCTTCCCGGAGATGCTTGCGCGCGTCAAGACAGAGGGCCAGGGCCAGATCGGCTTGCAGGCTGCGCTCATGAAATTCGTCGAAGATCACCATAGCCGTCTTTTTGAGAGACGGGTCGGCCTGGATGCGCCGGGTCAGAATGCCCTCGGTGACGACCTCGATGCGCGTGTCCCCGGAGATTTTGCTGTCAAACCGGATCGAATAGCCGACCGTCCGTCCGACTTCTTCGCCGAGCAGATGGGCCATCCAGCGCGCAGCCGCCACCGCTGCGATCCGGCGCGGTTCGAGCATGACCAGGCGGCCTTTGCCGGCCGGCAGGATGTCGAGCAAGGCCAGGGGCACGCGCGTGGTCTTGCCGGCGCCGGGCGGCGCCTGCAGAACCACCGACGGATTATCCAGCACGGCCGTTTTCAGCGCGGGCAGGATTTCGTCTATGGGATAGGAAGAAGTCATCTTGCTCCTCCAGGAGCGGCCATCATACCTTTTTTTAATCCTTTATAAAACAGATTTTTTGGGGTCGGACCAGGCCAACTTACTGAAATAAAAATAAAATTTTCTTAAAAAGGAGCGATTTTAGCGTCTTACCGCACTATTTTCGGGCAACAGATAAATCTTTTAGGAACGGCAAAATGGAATAAGGATATTGACATGGTCATTTCAATTGACTATAATCATAAAGGCAGGAGGGGTTCTCATGAAAACCATGAATATCAGTCAGTTTAAAACGCATGCCTTGACAATCTTGGACCAGATCGCCAAGACGCAGGAAGAGATTGTAATCACAAAACGCGGAAAACCTTTGGCCCAAGTTGTACCCTACCGCAATAAAGACAAGAATTCCACGCCGGGTAAACTCGCGGATGCCTTTATTTTTGAAAAAGATATTGTCTCTCCGCTTGGGGAAGAAATGTGGGACGCTTGCAAATGAAGTATATGCTCGATACCCATACCTGGATCTGGTGGCATATGCGGCCGCAAAATCTCTCCAAAAAAGTCGCGTCGCTTATAGGCGCTACCGGTAAATACAGTGAATTGCTCCTGTCCGCCATCTCACCCTGGGAATTCGGCAAGTTGCTTGAAAAAGGCAAGCTCGGAATTTCATATGATCCTGAAGATTGGATTCATGCGGCGCTCGATATGCCTAAACTCAGGTTGGTTCCCTTGTCTCCTGTTATCGCTTATCGATCGACCGTGCTTCCCCAACCTTTTCATAGCGATCCCGCAGATCAGATCATTGTTGCAACTGCCCGCGATGAAAACGCCACCCTACTTACCAAAGACGAAAAAATTTTATCCTATGAACACGTACGGAGTCTTTGGTGACCAAAAATTGCCCGGTTACTCGAGGTCGGACTAAACCAACTGATTGGAATAGGGGCCGATTTTTGGGCCTTAGAATACTATTTTCGGGCATAAAGTAGTAACAGGCTAAATCCAAAAAACCTTGCAAAATTGAGAATGATGGTGGCGTGTAGCGGCTGTTCCGGAAAGCGAATGGCGGGCGTTTATTCGCGGCGTGTGACTGCGGCTACCAAGAAAAATATGCAATGTTGGGGTTTAGTTGTCTTTCCTCCCGTCTCAATCTGAGTTGTTGCAAATTGTTTTGTTTGTTCTTTGCTTTTAATTTTCATATCTTAGTTAAAATCATTACCGATTTGACAATGCCTTAAAAATCAGTTATTTAACAAAGCTGCAGTCACTTTAGGATTAGGCCCTGTCAAAAAATCTTTTTTCAATCATTAAGCCGGATAACAAAAGGAGAATCAGATGAAGACTAAGTTGGGCGTGAAAAATTGTCTGTATCCCCTGCCGACCACGCTGGTGGGGGCTATGGTCGAAGGCAAGCCGGCTTTCAATACCATGGCGCATGTGGGCATCATGGATTTTGTCTCGGTTTCCCTGGGTATGAACAAGATGCATTATACCTTGAAAGGGATTAAAGCGAACGGTGTTTTCAGCATCAATATCCCGACCGAGGAGATGGTAACACTCACGGATTATTGCGGCCTGGTATCGGGTCGGGATGTGGATAAGGGAACCTTGTTCGAGATTTTTTACGGCGATCTCAAGACCGCGCCCATGATCCAGAAATGCTCCATCAATATGGAATGCAAACTGATCCAGAGCGTGGATTTTCCCAAACATGAAGTCTTGATCGGCGAGATCACGGAAACCTATTGCGATGAAGCGGTTCTGACCAACGGCGTGGTGGATTTCGCCAAGGTCAAGCCGATCCTCTTTGTCATGAACGACCGGAGCTATTGGAAACTGGGCGGAAGAATGGGGCAGGCGTGGAAGATTGGAAAAGAATTTAAATCGTAAGTTTCTGGTCTATTGTTTATGGTTTCCGGTTGGTAGGATCAGGTTTATAGTTTCTGGTTGGTAGGAGCAGGTTTATAGTTTCTGGTTATTGGAAGAAGCGAATGACGACGATAAGAAATTTTAACCAGGTTTAAAGCTCAGCGGTTCACGATTCAAGGTTGGAGAAAAACAAGCATTGAATCAAACAACCGTGAACCGTGAACGGTGAACCCGGAACCTATAAGGATTTTAACATGAATAATTTTATCTTGGTCGACAACCCGCTGGTGAAGGTGGATGTGACGCGCTTGCGGGATAAAAACACCCGCGAAGACGGATTTCGGAACAGTATCAAACGCATCTCCTATGCCCTGGCTCTGGAGATCAGCAAGGAGTTCGAGCTGGAGGAGTTTCCGGTGGAGACCCCTTTGGAGAAGACGGTCGGGCATGGCTTGAGGCACCCGGTGGTGCTGGTGCCGGTGTTGCGCGCCGGGCTCAGCATGGTCAGCGCCTTTTTCGACGTGATGCCGGATGCCAAGGTCGGGCATATCGGGCTGCAGCGCGATGAAAAGACCTTGCAGCCGATCGATTATTATTACAAGACGCCCAAGGAGCTGGAAAAAGCCAAGGTGATTTTGCTGGACCCCATGCTGGCCACGGGCGGCAGCGCATCGGCGGCCATGAAATATCTAAAAGCGCGCGGCGCCCGGAACTGCCTGTTCGGCTGCCTGATCGCGGCGCCCGAGGGCATACGCAAGATGGAAGCAGACCATCCCGAGGTCAAAATTTTTTCGGCGGTGCTCGACCGCGGCTTGAATGAAAAAGGGTATATTGTGCCGGGCGTGGGCGATGCCGGGGATCGGACGTATGGGACGCTGTAAGAATGATTCAAGATTGCAGATTATAAGATTCAAGATTAAGAATAAGAGTTCCGGGTTTCACGGGGACGGATGATTAGGAAAATCATCCGGGGAAGACGGATGACGTGTGGCTGTCATCCGGGGAAGACGGATGACGTGTGGCTGTCATCCGGGGATGATGAGGAAAATCATCCGGGGTTTACGGAGACGGATGATTAGGAAAATCATCCGGAGTTGGACCGGTATGAAATTTATATGTCAACAACGCGGTTATTTTGTTCAAGACTTGGTTTGGAATTTTAAACATTTCTTTTAAATTCAGCAGGTTGCATTGAATCATTAACGAATATTTTCCAAATTTTCCGGGATTTAAAATCAGGAAAATAAAAGGTTTGCCTAAATCATAGGATTTTGTTATTTTAGGATATCGGTTTATTCTAAAATATAACAAATTCTTATTTTAGGTTCATACCAAGCAAACACAAGAGTATCGAGTTCAGCAAAATGCACTCATATATTGCATATTGTATAAGTCATAAAACATAATCATTTGAGCTACAACCATGAACTCGGTACTCTTGAGAAGCAAATGAATCGAAAAAAAGCAGGACAATATGTAACCATATCAATGGTTGAGGAAAAGGTGCAGGCTTTTGTGCCGGCTCCCTTGCCGCCTGTACCCCCTATTGATTGGTCGCCGAATTTGCGTACTAAATTCGACCAAGCCCTATTAGCCTTGGGAAGGCTGGACAGCCTATCCGGTATGCTGCCGGATATCGGACTTTTTCTTTATATGTATGTGCGTAAGGAAGCAGTGCTTTCCTCCATGATCGAGGGAACCCAATCGTCGATAGCGGATTTATTGTTATTCGAACTCGACCAGGAACCGGGAGTCCCGTTGGATGATGTTGAAGAGGTGAGCAATTATGTAGCTGCCATGAATCATGGTCTTAAGCTGCTTAAGCAAGGCCTGCCGCTTTCGTTGCGTTTACTCAAAGAAATTCATGCCGTATTATTGGCCAAGGGGCGCGGCAGCAACCGTTCTCCGGGAGAATTTCGGCGCACCCAGAACTGGATTGGCGGCACGCGGCCCGGTAACGCGGTTTTTGTTCCGCCACCCGCAGATCGGGTGACGGAATGCATGGGCCGGCTTGAGCTTTTTTTACACGATCAACCGGAAGCGACTCCGGCTCTGGTCAAAGCGGCCTTGGCGCATGTGCAATTCGAGACCATTCATCCTTTTTTAGACGGCAACGGCCGACTTGGACGCCTTCTGATTCCTTTGATTTTGTATGAGCATAAAGTATTGCGGGAGCCCCTCCTTTACTTGAGCCTCTACTTCAAAACTTATCGTTCCACCTATTACGAGCTTCTGAATGTTGTCCGCTGGACCGGGGACTGGGAAACCTGGCTCGAATTTTTCGGAGAAGCAGTGACCATAACGGCCAATCAGGCCTTTGAAACCGCCCGCCGACTTATCGATTTATGCAATGCGGATCGTGAAGCCATTAGCGGGCTCGGACGGGCTACAGTTTCCACCCTGCGGATTTATCGAGCTTTGGTCGAACAGCCGATCGTCACGGCCAATCGTTTGACTCAAAAAACCGGAATCACCCCGGCAACGGTAAACAAAGCCCTAGGCCATCTACAGAAACTCGGAATCATCAAAGAATTGACCGCGCAAAAGCGTAACCGTATTTTCAGTTATGGAAAATATATTGAAATTATGAATGAAGGGATTGCGGGACCCGAAGTATGAAATTGAAGAAGGTCTCGCGCTGAGACTCTTAGTGTGTCAGTAAGAAACCAGGGAGGAGCAAGCTTTCAATCGCACGGAATCGTATATTTTTATCGGTTGAAAATCATGGCAGAATCCAATTTAAGCATAGTGCCGCGCGTCAGTTTCCCGGAGAAAATCATTGCCTTTAATCGCAAGATCAAAGGTTATGCATTGGTGGTCGGCGATCGAGCCGTCACTCTGATTGTCAACCTCTTGGCCTTGATATTGGTCGAACGGACTTTCGGCGAGCAGGGCTTGGGAATTTTTTCATATCTCCTCTCGGTGATGATCATCGGCGGTTATTTACTGGGGTGCGGGATACCGCGCTATATCGAACGCCAGATCGCGGCGGCCGATGAAAACCCCAAGATCCAGTCCAATATCATGCGCAATGCCTTGCAAGCGACTTTGATGATGGGGTTGGCGGGCCTCATTCTTTTTGCGCTCTTTGCGCTTTACGGGGTTAAATTAACCCGCATCGAAGATCGTTTTGCCGGTTATATCCTGATCGGTTTGATCATTCCGCTGCGTAACTTCAACGGCTTGCGCATGGCTCTGTTCCAGGGCTTGGGCGAACACGAACAAGCGGCCAAATTGGGCTTTATGCGCGCACTGGTTTTTTTGGTGCTTTTTTTTATTCTACTCTTGTGCGGGGTAAGCCCTTCCTGGCTTTTCATCAGCTATCTCATCAGCGAAGGTTTCATGGCAATCCGCACTTGGCGGAGTTTAAAACCGTTTGAAATCAAGGATATATGCAAGCCTTTTAAAAGGGCGCTCGACACATTACAGGAAGGATTTCAAACCGTTTTTATCGACGATATTCTCGGTATTGCTTTGTATATCGATTTTCTCATTCTGGGCATTTTTGTCTCTTCCCGCGAACTGGGTTTGTATTCGGATGCCTCGATATTAATCCGTTTCTTTTTAATTATTCCGATGAGCTTGCGCTCGCTTTTTCGACAGCGTTATTGCCTTTTGGATGCTCAAGATCAGACAATCAGTTCCGGACAATTGATGAAGCGGGCCGCGGCCATATTGTTTTATGTGCACGCAGTGTTGGCGGTTTATATCCTTTTGTTTTTTCCGCAGATCATGCGTCATTTGCTTCACAGCCGTGAAAATCTGGAAGCTTCTTATCGGGTGTTTACGATCATTTTGCCCACCCTTTTGTTTTATTCGGCCGTCGCCGTCTCCGAAGGGATTTACGACGCTCAAAATTGCATGGAGAAGCTGAAAGACAACAGTTTGTTGACCGCCTTATTAAATGTGGCCTTGAATATTTACCTGGTCCCTTTTGCCGGTCTGTACGGTGCGGCCACGGCTACGACCGTGTCTTTGCTCGTTTATTTTTTTCTTTTCGGTCGGGGATTGGATCATCCGTTCCGGCTCGCAAAATTAAAATTGATCTTTTCCGGCGCGGCGGTTTACCTGACCTATATGGTGATGAATGACTGGATTAAGAACGGAGTGCTGAGCCTGTTATTGACGCCGGTTTTACTTTTCAGCGGTTTGTATTTTATGGGAGTTTTTGACTGGAGTGAAGAATAGTTATGATCAGGCTGATAGGCTGTAGATATTTACACTGTAGGGAAAAAGGATCGAATCATCCGACTTGATTCCCGGGAGTTGATAATGTCTTATTCTTATTGGCGTATTAAAAAGAAGTCATATTTAAGAGATAGCTTATAAAATAAGTCGTTTCCAGTAAAAATACCGACTGCGATAGAAGCCATCGCACGTGGATTCTGCCGCCCGGTAGCCGCAGGCTAAAGCCTGCGGCTACCAAGAAAATAGGCAACGTTGGGATTAAGCCTTAACGCCTGAGTTCTGGTAAAAATTCAATATTTCAAAGGAGGGATACATTTATGGAAGACAAGCAGCGACCCGAGGATATTTTTGAAAAAATATGGGCGCGGTTGAAAAATTCGGAGCGACGATTTTTCGGCCGGGGCAAAATCGTGAGCGCCATCGTGATTGTGGCGCTCTTAACGCTTTTTTACAATTTGTTTTTCGTATATGTGAAACCCAATGAATTCGGGATCAAGGTGATTCGCATCGGGGCTCACAGGGGTGTTCATCAAAAAGTTTACACGGGCGGATTGAATCTGGTGATCCCTTTCGGGTTTCAACAAATGCATAAACTGCCCAGAG
>RPPU01000184.1 GCA_003819975.1 Desulfobacteraceae bacterium | reverse complement strand
CAAGCATGAAAAAAAACGGAAGAATAAACCAAAAAAAATTTTGGCCGCTAAGCTAAAACATATTTTAATTAACTAATGCATAATCTCAAACGAAAAAATATAAGGTTGAAGATTACAGATCGTGATTTGTTTTTGAAGTACGGCGAGAGGTGCAAAATTTTAAATCCCTAGTTCCCGTGCATCCCGTGAATCCTGGCAAAAATATCTTCAGATTTTTAGAGGAACGCCAACGCTTATTCTAAGTTCGGGACTTCCCGTTCGTACATTTCAATCAATTTTTTGATGCTCTCAAGCGGCAAATCTTTCACATGCGCCGTGAATTCGATTGTTTTTTTATTGTCGTTCCTGAAAATTTCAGCCAGATAATATTTCAACCCGTCTTTGATTTCCCAGAGTTCGGCGCTGATGCCGTCGCGAATCTCGTCCTGGGCGGTAACCAGATAAAAAGTTCTTCCACTGATTTCTATATTTTCCATTTTGTCTGAACCTCTTTTCGAATAAACGCTTTCAATTTACTTACCAATAAAAGATGATCGATGATGGTCGCGCGTAGGGGTTCAAAATTTTGAACCCCTATCATGAATCAGCAAGGGCATACGAAATAAAAAAATAAATTTTATCTATCGTTTCTGCTCTTTCCTGGCCCTTTTGATCTCCTCCAGATAATGCTTGATCAGCGGCGACATTTCCGGCGGTTGCCAATCCGCGTTTTTGGAGTCTTCCGGCCAGGTATAAGCCAGGTGCTGCACTTCACCCGGCTTTTTGGCCGTTTGCAATACATTCAACGCACTAAGCAGGACCGCTCTTTGCCCGGCCTGATCGCCGACCGCGCCCAGGATCCGGCCGTAGGGATATTCAACGGCCGCCGAGCGCGGAATGCCGACCAGCCGGTTGAAGTCGGGCGTCTGGGTCAGCACGACCGTGCTGAATCCTTTTTCTTCCAAGTACCGGGCAGCCAGCCCCACGGACTGGCAGCAAAACGGTCAGGCCGGAGTGAGCACTACGGCTTCCACCGCTTCCTGTTTCATTTTTCGGGAAATAGGCTCGATCGCCTCCTGCAGAAACTCCGTATTTTGCCATTGAAACCCGTAAAAAGAATAAGCCGTGGCCGCCAACCGGCCGATCAAACCCTCGTTTTCCAGTTCCGCCATGCGGGCCAGCGGCAGCATGACATTGATGTCTTCTTTAATATAGCGGGTATTGATGTGCAGATGACGGACATCGATATCCTTTTCAGAAATATTCCTGGGGAGCGCCCGGTACGACCGGTCGCCCCAAGTCGGCTCCTTTTTTTCCCTTTCCATGTCAAAGGGCGGATCGGACTTGAGGCTGATCCCGGCACTGGTCAACAACGCGAAAACGGTTTGATTCAAGGGCCTTTTTAGAGGCGCCCAGGGAATGGCGCCGTAAACAGGTCCATTCGCGATAAAGGTCTGAATCCAAGCCTTGAGCCCCGGCGGTAGAAAGCGAAAACCATCGACGATTTTTTGATCCTGTTTCATAAAGCCCTGAATAAAGTCGAAAAGTGTTTTAATGATTTCATAAAGCAGAATTCATTTTTAGAAAATAATTTTTACCATCTATTCAAGATGTTAGCAAGAAAAATATCCCGGTCTATTTGTAGGAAGCCAGCAATTCCACCAGGAATTTCCTGACTTTTCCGATGGACGGAATATGCACACGTTCACCCGGAGCATGCGCGCCCTGGATCGTGGGGCCGATGGCAATGATCTCCATGTTCCGGAATTTAGCGGCCATGACCCCACATTCGAGCCCGCCGTGAATCACCGTTACCAGGGGTTCGCGGCCGAATAATTTTCTATAAACTCCTTTGCCGCGCTTGAGCAAAGCTGAATCCGGATTGGGTTGCCAAGGGTCATACGAATTCTGATCATTCGTTGTGGCTCCGGCTGCAAAGCAAATATTTCTGATTTTGGCGGTCAGTTCTCCAAGTCCGGCAAGGCTTGAACTTCTTTGATTACTCACAAGAGTGATGCTATCGGCATTGGATTGCAGGATACCTAAATTATTCGAAGTCTCCACCACATCTTTAAAACGAGGATTCATATTGGCGACGCCGTCCGGTAAGGCGGCCAGCAGCGATATGACCCGCGAACTGTCTTGCACCGTAAAACCCTTGGACGGTTTTTCTCGTTCAAAAGGAGCCAATGTCACGGTCAATCCTTTGTCCGTCAAAGCCAATTCCTGGTGCAGAATTTGCTCCAGATCTTTTGCAATCTTGCGAATCTTTTCCGAGCGAACGGAGTCGAAAGCCAATACGGCTTCAGCCTGTCTGGGAATGGCATTGACCCTGGACCCGCCTTTCAATTCAATCAAACGGATCTCCGCATGGCTTTTTAGGGTTTCAAGCACTCTCGCCAGAATCTTGATGGCATTGCCCCTTTTCAGATGGATATCGACTCCGGAATGCCCGCCCTGAAGCCCGTCCACCTTTAAAGTATAAATCCCGCATGATTTCGGCAACTTTTCCGACTTGACCGGCAGGGAAATCCCGGTGGTCCGGCCGCCGGCCGAGCCGATGGTTATGGCTCCTTCTAATTCGGAATCAAGATTGATGAGCACCCGGCCCTTTATAAATGATCCATCCAAAGCATTGATTCCTCTGAATCCGCTTTCTTCCCCGACCGTGAACACAAGTTCCAATGCCGGATGCCGGCTGGGCGAATCCTTGGCTATAGCCAGGGCCAGGGCCATGCCGATAGCGTCATCGGCGCCCAGAGTCGTTTGTTCCGCCGCCAGCCACTCCCCTTCCTGCTTTATCCGGATCGGGTCTTTGAAAAAGTCATGTGTGGCCGTGGAACTTTTTTCGCAAACCATGTCCATGTGGCTTTGCAGCACTATGATCGGTGCTTGCGCATATCCTTTCGTGGCCGGGACCCGGATCACCACATTCCCGGTCGAATCTGCTTCAGCTTGGAATCCGTTTTCTCGGGCCCAATTCTGCAGCCAAATCCCCATATTTCTTTCATACATGAAACACCTGGGGACCGCGGTGATTTCTTTAAAAAGGTTCAATACCGCCTGGTCCTTTTCCTGTGCCCCGGCAGGATTCAGGCAACTAAAAATCCCTAGAAAACCCAGACTTATAAAAAGGATTCGTTTTGTTCTCATGGGATCAGCCTCCTTTTGGATTGAAGTATATCCTTTATCATTTTGTGTGGTGTTGTGCAACTCTCAACGAACGGAGCCATGAAAGGGGTTCATGGGTTGGATAATCCGGAAGGATTTTAAAAATCAAAAAGGAAGTTTTACCCTATCAAAATTAACCGAAAAATTCAGCGAACTTTTCTGAAAATAGCATTTTTGAGATAGCTTTTGGATCGATGAAAAAGTTTCACAGTAACCGCTCAGGTGGATAAACTGTTTTTTATAAACCGTGAACTTTAAAAGCTTGCGCAGGCAAAAGAAAAAAGCATCGGGATTCATGCCCGGCAGGCATGGACCCCGGAAGAGTTTTCTTCAACAGGCCATCTATCCGTTTGCGATTAGTGTTTTTGTACCGTCGCATAAGCATCCGCCAGCCATTCGGCGACCTTCTCGACCTTTCTTTCGATTTGGGGATTAAAAGCATTGTGGTCATGGCTGTCGATATCGATTTGCGCGAAGATCGTATCGCCCTTACGGATCAGAATGACCAATTCCGACTTGGTTGAAGTCGAACAAGCCAAATAATTCTCTTCCAAGGTGACGTCCGGGATGTTTTTATTGCAGCGGTCCGCAATGGCGCTGCCGCAAATCCCTTTGCCTACCGAGATAAACACATGTTCCGTGGGCGCGCCGATAAAAGGACCCAGGCGCAAAACCTCGCCTGTGGAAAGCTCATAGATCCCGGTCCAGTGAAAAGCCGGCTCGGATTCATGCAATAATTCCACGGCGTTTTTTAACAGATTTTCAAGCTTTTCTCCATGATGGGACATTTCATCCAATTTTTTACAAATGTCATCGCCGGTCATAGGCTCACTCCCTCCTCTTTTGAAAATCGATACATGTAATGAGTAAAAAGCTTCACCCCCTATTCGGCTGATTTGAGCTGTTTCATAAATAAAAAAACGGTTTTCCGGCTGCTTGATTTCCAGACCGGAAAACCGTTTTGAGTTGTTAAGAGTAAGAGGGTCGGATTCTTTTTTATTCCACCATCGGGCCGCAGGTTCTATAATTGAGGATTTTATTGTTGGCCAGGTTCGGATCTGCGTATTTGGCGTCGGTGTGTTCAATGGAAGCGGTGACGCCGACCGATTTTTTTATTAAAATAGGTTTTTGAACCATAATGACCTTGGTCCATTGATTGGCATTGAGCGTCACGTTCTTGGTGACCGTAACCGTGGTTTTTGCGGACACATCATAGTAAGACACCGTGACTTTAGCGGGGACTGCGTTAAACGTGGATGTATTGGCCACCTTGACCGCGATCATATCCGTGACATACTCGGTATCCAAAACCTGATTGAGCGAACAAGGGCAATTAAAAAATTCGATATACTGGACAAGCAAATCAGCCGAAAATTTCAGGACCCGGGCCGGAGCTTGAACCTGGGTTACCGGAGTGGTGGGTCCGGCCGCAAAAACCGTTGTGCAAAGCAACATTAAAACGATCAGGGAACTCGAAAGCATTTTAAAAGTTTTCATTTTTTTCTCCTTATTAAATTAAGATTAATAGAATCTAAAACCGACTGTTTAATTATTTGTATCATTGAATGCGCAAAAGGTTCAATCAATTTCCACATTAGCCATAACCTATGAATATAACTTAATTTTCAACAGTAAGTCCTATTCGGTATGCATTTCTTCCCGTATCGGCCTGAATTGGCACATCAATTGCTAAATAGATTCATGGAAATCCATGTTCAAACAAAGGCTCGCAATGTCCCTTCAACAAAACACCATAGGATTGAACCCCTTAACGCCGGCACAGAGCGAAGAGCGCTTCCTCGCCGTGCTTTTACAAATTTCCAATGCCGTCAATTCAACGCAAAGCCTGGATGAGCTCTATCGCTCCATCCATCAATCCTTGCACGAAGTCCTGGATGTGACCAACTTTTTGATCGCCCTTTATGATGAAAATGAGGACAAGGTCTATTTCCCGTATTTCGTGGATGAGCGGGATAAAGATCCGGGTGAAATCGAAAATGTCAGCAAATCGAGCGCCTTAACCGCGGAGGTGATAAAAACCGGCCGGCCGATCTTTTTTACAAAAGCCGAAGGTTTGGAACGTGTCCGTAAGCAGGGTCAAGAAATCATCGGATCGCCCTCGGAACTATGGCTGGGTGTTCCCCTAAAAATCAAACAAAAGGTCATCGGGGCGATCATTGTCCAGAGTTACACCGATCCCAAGTGCTATAATCAACGCGACGCCGCTATCCTGCTGGCGGTCTCCGATCAGGTGGCTTTGGCTATTGAACGCAAAAGAGCCCAGGAAGAATTGCAAAAAAGCGAAGAGCGTTACCGGCACCTGGTCGAGAACATCAAGGATGTCATTTTTTCGACCGACGCTCACGGTTTCTTCTCCTATATCAGTCCGGCGGTCGTTAACGTGCTGGGATATTCAAAAGAAGAAATCTTGTTTTTGCAGCATGCCGATTATAGTGCAGACAGGGCTCCTGTTTCGTTATCGGCCCCAAAGGATTCCGAAAATTCGGAAGCGGTTCATACCGACTATTTGCAAGACTTAATCCATAAGGATGATCGAGTCCTATTTTTGAAAACCATTCAAAAGGCTCTTAAAGACCAATCCGCCTATGCCACAGAATATCGCGTCAGCCAGAAGAACGGCAAATGGAAATGGGTCTGTGAAAAAGGTTCGTTTCTGAAAGACGCTTCCGGGCATGTGCGCGTTGAGGGCCTCATGCAGGATATCCATGAACGCAAACATGCCGAGGAAATCAACCGCACCTTGTATTACATTGCCAATGCCGTCAATACCACGACCAATCTGAATGAGCTGTATAAATCCATTCATTCGTTCTTGTCGAATATCATAGACGCCGATAATTTTTATATCGCCTTATATGATAAAGAAAAAGATTCCATTCGCTTTCCATACCTGGTTGATGAAATGGACACAGCTCTTCCGGAAGTATTCAATGTTATGGAATCGGCTTCCATGAGCGCCGAAGTCATTCGGGCCAAGGCCCCCAAACTCATCAAGAAAAAAGACCTGCTCGAACTCATTGCCCGGAAAAACAGGGAACCGGTCGGCACGATGCCCGAGGTCTGGTTGGGGGTTCCCCTGAAAATGAAAGACGAGATCATCGGCGTCATGACCGTACAAAATTACCGGGATCCCGAGCGCTTTAATCTGAGCGATGCCGATGTGCTGCTGGGCGTTTCCGATCAAATCGCCTTGGCCATTCACGCCAAAAGAGTCGAGAGCGCCCAAAAAGAAAGCGAAGAGATCAACCAGGTTCTTTTCAGCATCTCCAACGCGGTCAATATCACCTTTGACCTGGATGAACTCTATCGTTCCATTCACAAATCCCTTACCCGGATCATCGATGTCACCAATTTTTACATTGCCATTTATAACAAGGAAAACGACGCCTTCCATTTTCCCTATTATCAGGACGAAGTGGATTCAGGCGATTCCAATTACCGGGAAATTTCCATTGATCCCCAATCCAAATTCCTGTCCCTGACTGCCCATGTGATTAAAACCGGTCAACCGCTTTTTATGCCGAAAGCGGAATTGATCGAGTGGGCGGCCCGCGAAAATAAAAAACTGGTCGGTACTCCGGCCGAGGTCTGGCTGGGCATGCCCTTGAAAATCAAGAATGAAGTCATCGGGGTGATTGCCACCCAAAGCTACCATGACAAAAATCGTTTTACCGAAAAAGATCTCGAGATCTTAAGTTCGGTTTCCGATCAGATCGCCATTGCCGTTGACCGCAAACGGACTGAAGAAGCCAGAAAGAAGAGTGAGGAAATCACCCAGGTCCTTTTCAGCATCTCCAACGCGGTCAATACCACCTTTGATCTGGATGAACTCTACCATTCCATCCATAAATCCCTGGCTCGGATCATCGACGTCACTAATTTTTTTATCGCCATATACAATAAGGAAAATGACGCTTTCTATTTCTGTTATCATAAAGATGCCGTGGATTCCGACGCCCCCATTCATCAGGAAATTTCCATTGGCCCCCAGTCCCAATCTTTGTCATTGACCGGCTACGTGATCAAATCCGGGAAACCTCTTTTGATGCCGAAAGCGGACCTGATGGAATTGGCTGCCAAAGAAAATAAAAAACTTCTAGGGGTAGCGGCCGAAGTCTGGTTGGGCGTTCCCCTGAAAATCAAGAATGAAGTCATCGGCGTTATGACGACCCAAAGTTATACCGACCCCTATCGCTTTAATCAACGGGATGTTGAAATCTTCAGTTCGGTCTCGGAACAAGTAGCCCTGGCCATCGAGCGTAAACGGACCGAAGAAGCCCGCAAAGAAAGCGAGGAAGTCACCCAGGTTCTTTTCAGCATTTCCACCGCGGTCAATACCACCTTTGATCTCGATGAACTCTACCGTTCCATCCACCATTCCCTTGGCAGAATTATCGACGTCACCAATTTTTTTATCGCGCTTTACGACAAACGCACCGATGCGGTGAATTTCACTTATTATGTGGATGAAAAAGATAAAAACATTGCCAGCATTGTCATCAAGCAGGTCAGCGATCCCCATAATCCTTCCATAACGGCTGAAGTCATCAAAACCGGTAAACCCCTTTTATCCACCAAAGCCGAAAGAATCGACCGGCTCGAAAAGATGGGCAAAAAAGTAATCGGATCGCTCTCCGAAATCTGGCTGGGCGTGCCTTTGAAAATGAAAAATGAAGTCATCGGCGTCATGGCCACTCAAAGCCACACCGACCCCAACCGTTTTGACAGCCGGGACGTTGAAATCTTCAGTTCCGTTTCCGACCAGGTCGCCCTGGCCATCGAACGCAAAAGAGCGGATGAGGCCCTTAAAAAAAGCGTGGACCAGTACCGCCAGGCCAAGGAGGCAGCCGAT
>RPPU01000183.1 GCA_003819975.1 Desulfobacteraceae bacterium | reverse complement strand
TTCCGCTGTTTGTACAGCCGCAACCTATCCAACCTGCTGATGGCCGGCCGTAATATCAGCGCCACCCACGTGGCCTTCTCGTCCTCGCGCGTCATGGCCACCTGCGCCGTGGCCGGCCAGGCCGCCGGAACCGCCGAAACCGATCACCACGCCGATGCAAGCCAGCATTAAAGCGAAATTGACCGAAGGAATATAGATCTGGCCCTGGATGTCATGGGATGTGTGCACAATATGCAAGCGCGGGCAAAACCCGAGTTGCACGGCCTGTTGCGTCAGGGAAAAGACTCCCGATATCAGGGCCTGGGAAGCAATCACAGTTGCCACTGTGGAGAGTCCCACCATGGGATAAAGCAAAACTTTAGGAACCAAACCGTAAAACGGATTAAAAGCCGCATCCGGCTGTTGCAGAATCAGGGCTCCTTGGCCGAAATAATTGAACAAAAGCGCCGGAAAAGCCACACCGAACCAAGAAAGCCGTATGGCTTTACGTCCGAAATGACCCAGATCCGCATAAAGCGCCTCAACGCCGGTCAAGCAAAGCACAGCCGAACCGAGCACCACCATGCCGTGAAGTTTATTGACGGCGAAAAAATTGTAAGCATACCACGGATGAATGGCCTTTAATATCTGCGGATTTTGCAAAATCTCATTGAAACCCAAAACCGCGATGGTCGCGAACCAGACCAACATGATCGGCCCAAACACCTTGCCGATATCGGCGGTGCCGCGGCGTTGCACCATAAAGAGCAGAAACAATATCACGCAGGTCAACGGTATGATCAAAGGCTTGGCCGCCTTGGTGGCTACCTCCAGTCCTTCAATAGCCGAAAGCACCGAAATAGCCGGCGTGATAATGCCGTCGCCGTAAATTAAGCCGGCCCCCAAGATACCCGTGATTAAAATGGCTCTTCGCACCCGGGAAGAGACTTCATTTTTTTTGCCCGCCAATAACCCCAATAAAGCGAAGATTCCACCTTCCCCGCGGTTATCGGCACGCAAAACAAAAATGACATACTTGATGCTGATGACGACAATTAAAGACCAAAAAATAAGCGAGAGCACGCCATACACATTATCCTGGGATAACGCAATGGAGTGTTTACCGTAAAAACATTCGCGGATGGCATAAAGGGGGCTGGTACCGATATCGCCGTAGATAACGCCCAAGGCTCCCAGGGCCAGGAAAAGCGCTTTTTTCTTCAGCCATTCCGGACCCGAACCATTGGCGCCGTTATGATGATTGTCCTTAGCCTGGCCATTGCCAAGGGCGGCAGGTGTTGCTTCCATTTTTTAAGACCTCCGAAGTATCAGGCCAAGAGGACGAGCCTACGGGTCACTCCGGTAGGTTCCCCTCATCGATGCTTACGAGGTTAGCTGACGGGCTCGGGCCGAAGAGGTTGCCCTGCGCCGAAAAGCGCTACGCCCCAAAATTTGGATCCCCCGTTCCTGAAGAGCAGGATTAAGCAGCTTGCTGATATTACTAGCATTTTAAGTTATGGGCCGGTCCCTGAATTTTACAAATCGCATTGTTTATAAATACCCGCAAGGGCCCAGTGCCCAGCCGTGGCAAAATAGAGCCAAATGGGTCAAATGTCAAAACAAATCAGAATTATGCCCGGAGCGATCTTTAACGCGTTCATTTCATTGGAAAACCTTGCGATTTTTTTTTATAATTCTTATTATAAAAAAAGCACTGAGATCTGTATAATGGGACCTTGCATTCCAAGGCTATCGACAAGATATTATCGATTATGGTGGGCGCCGGCTTTAGACCGCGTTCCACAGTAGGGGCGACCGGCCGGTCGCCCCTACGCGGATGACCAGAGCCTCGCCCTGAGATACATCGCGTCTTCCGGCCAAGATACCGGGCAACACATGAATGCTTAATGATTACAAAAGGATAAAAATAATGCGACTATTTAAAACTTTTTGCCTAAACCTCTTGTTCATCTTGACCCTGGCTGTTCCGGCCTCGGCCGTTGATTCCCTTAAAGACCTGAAATTGGATGTTAAAAAATTCCGACTGAGCAACGGCATGCTCTTTTTAGTGGTGGAACGCCACACCACCCCCCAGGTCGCCTGCCGGGTGGCCATCCGCGCCGGCTCGGCCCTCGATCAGAACGGTAAAACCGGTATCGCCCATATGCTGGAACATATGCTTTTCAAAGGCACCAAGAACTTCGGCACCCTGGATCATATCCGCGACCAGGAGCTTCAGGAAAAAATCGAAGCCGCCTATCAAGTCATATGGGAAGAGCAGCACAAACGTTCCCCCAATCAGGAACTCATTAATGCGCGGCTGGCCGAAATGCAGAAATGGCGCCAGGAACTCCTGCCCCTCTTTGTGTCCCAGGCTTTTTCAACCCAAATGAGCCGCAACGGCGCGGTCAATATCAACGCCTACACCACCCCGGATCAGACCCAATACTTTATGTCCATGCCTGCCGACACGATCGAGCAATGGTTTTCCATGGCCAGCGAACAGATTTTCGAACCGGCTTTCCGGGAGTTCTATGTGGAAAAAGAAGTTATTCAACGCGAATGGGGTTACCGCTATGTCGGCAACCCGGGCGGCGCAGCCTGGCTGGACTTGCATACCCTGGCCTATACCGCCCACCCCTATCGCAATCCGACCATCGGCTGGGAAACGGATATTGCCGATTTCAACACCTGGGATGCCATTGCTTTTCATCAGAAATATTATACGCCCAACAACGCCGTCTGCGTGCTGGTGGGCGACATCACCCTTGAAAAGGCCCGCGATCTCGCTGAAATTTATTTCGGCCGCTACATCAAGGGCGGCTCGGCGCCGGAACGCGTCACCCGCGAACCCAAACAAGAAGGCCCGCGCCAAAGCATTCGGATTCTGAAGGGCGCCCGCAAGCCCCTGGTGCGCATCGGTTTTCACGGACCCGACATGGGCGCTAAGGACTTTTACGCCCTGGATATTCTGGACATGGTATTAAGCTACGGCCGCAGCGCCCGGCTGACCCGCGAGCTGATTCATAAAGGTCTGGCCCAGGAAGCCTGGGCGTATAACCCGGACAACCGTTACGCCACCATGATGCTGTTGGGCGGATCGCCCCATGAAGCCGAAGAACTGCAAAACCCCGATTTAACCGCGGAACAAAAATATCAGCTCTATTTAAAAGCCTGCGAAAACCTGGAGACTCTGCTGCTCAAGGAAGCGGAAAAATTTAAAACCGAGTTGATTTCCGAACAAGAGCTCAAAAGAATCAAAAAACTCATTTACCGCGACCTGGTGGAACAAATCCGCTCCAATGAAGCTCTGGCCGAATTGCTGGCCACTCAGGAGATCGAAATCGGCTGGCGTTATTTTGTCGACTATCTTGAAAAAATCGCCGAGATCACGCCCGAAGAGATCCGGCAGGCCGCCGTCCGTTATATCGATCCGAACCGCAAAAACAGTGTCTATGTCATACCCGGCGGTGCGTCTGAAACCGAAAACGAACCTTATGAAGAAAATCGGGCCTCCAAAAACCCAACCGCGGCCAAAGCCGCGCCGACGGTTGTGCCCCAAGTGAATTTTTCCATCTACCCCACTCCCGAAGGCTGGAAACACCCGCTCTCTTTTAAACGCAAACCGAAAAAAATCCAGTTTCCCCAGGCCGATATTCTGGAACTGGACAAAACCACCGTCTTTTTCCTGGCCGATAATGAACTGCCTCTGATTCACCTGAATCTGTTGGTCAAAGCCGGCGCCGTCGACCTGCCCGACAACCAGACCGGCCTGGACGAGCTGTTTGAACGCTGTTTGATCCGCGGTGGGACCAAGAACTTCTCGCCCGAAGAATTCGCCGCCCTTTTGGACGATAACGCAATCGGACTGTCCGTTAAGGCACAAGAAGAACAAACCAACCTCACCCTTTCGGTTTTAAAAGAGGATTGGGAAAAAGGTCTGGCTTTCCTGACCGAAATCCTGACCCAGCCCGGCTTTGATCCCGGAATTCTGACTGCTTCCAAAAACCAAATCCTGACCGAGCTGCGCCGCCAGGGCGGCGATGCCGAAGCCGTGGCCGGACGCGAACTCATGCTTCAGCACTTCCGCAACCACCCCTACGGCCGCGACCCGCTTTTAGCGTTGAATACTCTTCCGGCTCTGACCGACCGGGATCTGCGCCAATTTCTGCGCACCTATTTTATACCCAACAATATGGTGATCTCCGTGGCCGGCGATATCAGCCGCGAAAAATTAACCGCCGACCTTCGCAAACTACTCCTGATCCTGCCTGTTTCCGAAAAACCGGTCCGCGGCCTGGCCGAGCCTCCGGAAACCCCGCCGGCTTTGGCCCTGGTGCATAAGCCCGGCCAAAGCCAGTCCCAAATTTTCTTGGCCCTGCCCGGCATCAAACGCACCCATGCCGATTATTGGAAAATGGATTTGCTCATGGATATTCTGGGCGGCGAAGCTGGCCTGCTTTCCCAACGGCTGCGGGAAGAACTGGGCCTGATTTATGCAGGCGGTTTTTATCAAACCTACAAATGGCAAGCCGGTTTGTTGATCGGGTATTTAAATAGCCGCAACGATTTGACCGCGGAGACGATTCAGGAAACCGTTAAGATCGTCAATCGCTTGCGCATGGAGATGCCGGCCGAGGAACTGGAACAAAAACGCCTGGCCCAGCTCAACAGCTTTGTGTTCAGCCTGGATACTCCGGCTGCTTTGGTGGATGCGTACAGCCGTTATTATCTGCGCGGCGAAGATCTGAATACGCTGGAAAAAATTCAAGAAGCCTATTTGACGGTTAGTAAAAAAGAACTGGAGGCTTTGGCCAAAAGATGGCTGGACCAACGCAAACTGCAGATCGTGATTGTGGCCGATAAGACCACGCTCATCAAAAGAGGCGAGGGACCGGAACTCACCCTGGAGCAAGACCTGCAGGCTCTGGCCTTGCGATTGAACCTGCCCTATCAGGAGATCCCGTTGCGATGATGGGGATTTCGCCGAGACGCGGCGCACGATCCAAAGAGCGGGCCGGGTCGGACATGTCTTGCAAACATTCATAGCCGACTTTGGCAAGCCAAAGCTTGATCGGTTCAGCTTTGGGACTGGAAACGGATTGGATCAAACGCAGCAGGATTTCGGGAGTCGCCGCGTCGGTTACATATTTTTTGCCGTCAGCTGCTTCCAATTTAAGTCGGTTACAATTTGCAACCGACTGACGGTCTCCCTATCTCACATTTTTTTCCAGTTGATCAGATTTACGAGCACCTGACAAAGAATCTCTTTCTCCTGGGGGCGACTCTCGGCAATGAGCAGGGTCATAGCCACAAGGGCATTATCGGCGATACGCTTGCTGCCGTCCTTGCGATACAAAGCCCGGTTTTTTTCGAGGAACCAAAGAAACAGGGCGGCGCCAATGCGTTTATTCCCGTCGACAAACGGATGGTTTTTGACCAGGAAATAGAGCCCTTGATGATATGGCTTTTTAAGACCTGCGTAGCCCAGATACGAAACTGGGTGCCGCGCTTGGAATTCACGCGATAACCGACGGAAAGAATCATATCGAGGTTATAATATTCTACCTTATAGGTTTTTCCGTCAGCGGCAGTTGTTGCAAAAAATGCAACAACTGCATTTTTTTGATAATTCCTTTTCGGTAAATATTTTTTTAATATGCCTGGAGATTACCGATTTATCACGATCAAAAAGATCGGAGATCTGATTAAGGCTTAACCATAGACTTTCCTTTTGAAGCTTGACACTAATCTCGGCCTTGCCGCCTTTTTCCCGATAGATAATGATTTCGCCTTTATTTTCCATGGAACACCTTAGGGGAAACGAATTTAATTTTTTTCATAATCCGCGAATGATTTGTTTAAATATTCACTGACTGAGTTTGGTTAAATCTCCGCCATTCCTTTCTGACGCAACCAAAATCCCGAGACCGCTCGATCCGTTCGGGAAAATGCTTCCTGAGTTTCCGGTGAAAAAAGATCGATAAAGTAAGTCATGAAGATATCCCTCTTTAAGGTCGTAATGATTTTATAATTTTATGGACCATGCGCTTCCCTAACCATTCATTTTCTGAGTTTTGTCAAAGGCACCCATTTGCCTTTTTGATTTCGAAAACGCCAGAAAGTCCAGCCGTTGCACGCCCGGCCGGTTATGACTTGGGCGGGCGTGGAAGGAGAACTGTATAGTTTGTTTTCATATCCGATCATGCCGTTTTTCCGAAGAGTCGCTCGATAATCTTTTCCTTTATAAGTGGCTTTTAGCGCAATCCGATGATCCACTACCCCGGCCAAGCCTTTTGTGCCGGGACCCTTTTTGGTTTTATTTTTTATACGGCGTTGGACAGCGCGCCCGCCGATCAAAGAAGCGCGGCGGTTGGCATCGCGGTCTTTCATGCGGTTATAAAGCGTTGGGCTCAGATTTTCGGATTTTGCAAATTTTCCGGTGGTTTTGTTTCCGCTCGGGTTTGAAATCCGCAAGAGCAAGGTTTCAAGTTCCTTCATGTGCTCGACATGAACCGTCAAATATACACTGAACCGATCCCAAACTCCACGATGGCGATCCTGAAGATGCCTCTTCAATCGCCCCATCAAATTCCTCGCCAGACCGATGTAATAGAGCTTTTGCTTGCGATACAAAACATAGACCCCCGCCTTGCTCTTGATCATCTCTTTGATGATCTGCGAATATTCCCGTAAAACATCCCCGGATATATCTTCAAGATGTTTGGTCACAAGATGTCTTTTCTTAGGCATAATGAGGCTCCAATGAGATTTTAAAGGAATCAAGGATCAGTTTTAAAAAATCAAAACACTTAATCAAATTTATAATACTTCAAGGCATATCGTCCTCAGGGATTCAGAACATGCGCCATTATTGATCCCCTTGGTCGTATCTTTCTATTTATCTTCAATATTCCCAATGCTCATGCCGCACCGGCAGGCGATTAAGCATATCGCGGTAAAACCGCCATTTGGGCATAAAACGATCCATTAGGGCGATAAAACGCGCATTATGTTTCGGTTCCAGCAAATGCACCATCTCATGAACCACGATGTATTCCAGACATTCCCTCGGTTTCATGGCAAGATCGGTGTTCAATCGAATGTTGCGGCCGTCGGGGTTGCAGCCGCCCCATTTGGTTTTCATATGTTGCACAAAAAAGCGCTTCACCTTCACGCCCATGAGCGCTTCCCATTTGGCGATCAAGGCCGGCACCGTTTGTTTGAGTTGGAAACGATACCATTCCTGGACAACAGCTTGCCTCTTCTTTCGATCCGTTTCCGGGCGGATGCTCAAGAGCATACGCTTATGCTTTAACTCGACAAACGGCGCCTGTGCGCACAGGGAAACCGTCAGCAAATAACGTTTTCCCCAAACATAATGGCTTTCGCGGTCCAGATACTCGCGGGGGGTTTCCCGTTCCTGTTTCTGAAATTTCTTCTGTTGCTGCTTGATCCAACCCAGCTTGGAGATGGCGTATACCCGGACGGTATCCGGCCTCATGAGCGCGGGCGCGGAAATCCGCACCCTGCCGTTCGGCGGGTACACGCTGAGGTGGACGTTTTTGATGTCTTTGAATGCGACCTCCACCGTAAGATCGCCCAGTCGCAAATGCCGGGTCATCAATATTCCTTCTGCGCTTTAATGATGAGGAAAATACGCTCCACCTCGGCTTTATCTTTTATAATATCGAATAAAGCCGCTTTAATCACCTGCTCGCGGGCCTGAATCCCGCGCCAACCATCCGGTCGGATCCGCTTGATCGTATCATCGATCTGCATGGCGCGATCGACCATCTTGGCTTGTTCCTCTTTCCCATAACGTACGGTGGGATCTCCGGTTTTTCCGGTCGATCCTTCCGGCATGAGATTATTGAAAATAGCCCGCTTGCCCGGCGTATTCAATTGCTCGGGCGTCTCCTCGGATCGTCCCGCGTCCACATTCTTGATCAAGGCGGCGATGCGCGCCAGATAATCCTCATACTCAATGGCCTTGGTTTTGCGGATCTTGATAATTTCGTCGAGCAAAGCCGACATTTTTTCATAATAGGCCGGATCGGTTAAATGTTCCTTGATAATCTT
>RPPU01000182.1 GCA_003819975.1 Desulfobacteraceae bacterium | reverse complement strand
TGATTCCGGTTACGAGATCCCCATGCGGGGAGGTTCGGATTAGAAAGTTGTCCGCGCCTTTTTCAAGACTCTGATTGAAGACATTGTCCAGCGACAAGTCGAAGGGGGTGAAATCGATGCGTTCATCCTGGGAGGAAGCTCTTAATTTCAGGGCCTGGGTAAATACTTTGACGGAAGAGAGACGATATTCAACCCGCTTGTCATTGATCAGTTTGTCGACCTCATCCGTTCGTGAGAATAGAGTGTAGTCGCTGTAGGTGATTAAACGACTTAAATGATAACCGTCCGCCAAAACTTCGTCTTTTATTTTATCGTAATATTCCTGGCCGATTTCTACCGAATATTGCAAAGCCTTTTCGACCGGTAAGTTGGACCAATATTCGATCGAAGCCGATATAAATAAAGAGGAAGCAAAAAAGAGAATGATGGTGGGAAGCAAAGAGAGCAAAATGAACGCCAATACCAGTTTGCTGCGCAGCTTGGCCCCCATGATCTTCTTTTTTCTTTCGAAAATGAGCTTGACCAGATTGCGCAAGGTCAGGAACAGCAAAAGCAAAAGCAGGATGATGTTGATGTCGATCAGGGCGAAAATGAGGATGCTGTTGGAAACCGGAAGGTCCAGACCCAGATCAAAAAGGTTGATGCCGAAATAAACCAGGGCCGAAATCAGGATCAACAGAAAGGCGATGATATAGCGTTCGCGGCGCCTTCGCTTTAAATCATATTGTTCGATTTTATGATAAGACGGCATGGCGGCATCAATACCTGAAATCGATGTAATACCAATCGGTTTCAAAATCCCAAAGGGAGAGGAAGAAGAGAACGTAATGCAAATAATAGGGCAAGCGGATTTTTTTGAGCTCGGCCATCATGCGCAGTTCATAGCGATGACCTTTTTTCAAGTTGGTCAACGGAGTGATGGACAGCGCCACTACTTCGGCCATTAATTTTTTAGCTTCGTCAAGGGTCTTAACGGTCACCACTTTATTGTCTTGTTCCGGAAGTTTGATTTCATAGATTTTTTTCAGGTTGTCGTAACGCAGGCTGTGATTGATTTCAATATCCGCCAGTTTGGGGTCTTTGCCGTATTCGATTTTTTCATGAAGCTTCACATAAAAGGTGAAAGTTGTTTCAATGCCGTTTTCGATCGCTTTTTCCATTTCCGGCGTGAAACAGCCTTCAACCGTGAAATAGACCAGCAAATAATCCTTGCTGTTGGTCAGGATAATGTCCGACAAAAAGGCATTTTTGGCCAGAACAGGCAAAAACCCGGTCAACAGGCTGGCCAGAAAGATTATAATCAAGGTTAATTTTTTGATTCCGATCATCAGCGGGTTATTACCTGAAATTAGCAAAATGGAATCAAGGCTGAAACGGTCTTAAAAACGATCTCTCCGGTTCATAACATTAAGAACAGGAGAATGGAGCCGGAACAGGCCTTCAGTTTTCGTAGGTGTTATCATAGCGAACTGATTGGGGAATTGCAATCATATTCCTTTTTATGAAAAGAATCTGATGAGTAACGTTAAAAATTAAAAAAGGCCAAGGATTCAAAATATCCTTCGCCTTTTTTGGTATATCTTAATGTGGATTTTGCTTTTTAAGCGGTCACAAACTCAGGGAAACCGAATGCCGGGATCCTCACACTCTTTTGAATGCATTCCTGGGGGTTATTAAAGGTGACCGTCTCCCAGCATTCAGTGCGATTGCGCAGCTCTTTAAGCATGTTTTGATTCAAAAAATGGCCCGATTTATTGACTACAAAATGACCGATAATCGGATGCCCCAGAATCGCGAGGTCACCGATAAAATCCAAAAGTTTATGTCGCACGAATTCGTCTTTATAGCGCAAGCCGTCTTCATTGATTATCCTGAACTCATCGATGACAATAGCATTGTCGAGTGAACCGCCCAACGCCAAGCCATTTTCACGTAATATGTTGTAATCCTTCAAAAAACCAAATGTTCTGGCCCGGCTGATTTCATCGACAAAGTTTTTTCCGGAGAAAGACAATTCATATTTCTGATTCCGGATCAAGGGATGATTGAACTCGATTACATATGAAATCTTGATCTCTTTGGATGGTAAAATATGGACGGAACGGTTGCCGTCTTGAATAATTAAAGGTTTTTTGATCAAAACAAATTGTTTCGGGGCCTTTTGTTCCTTGATGCCCACACTTTTTAACAGAAAAACAAAGGGAGCGGCACTGCCGTCCATGATTGGAACCTCAGGGCCGGTTAATTCCACGCGGGCATTATCAATACCGAGACCAAAAAAGGCGGCCATGATATGTTCAATCGTTGAGACTTTATAGCCGTTGTTGGCAATAGTGGTGGAGAGGGTCGAGGGAATGATATTTTCCAAACAGGTTTTAATAACCGGTTGGTTGGGTAAATCCGTGCGTATAAACTTGATCCCGCTATCAATGGGAGCCGGTTTGATCGTTAAACTGACTTTTGCGCCGGAATGTAAGCCGATTCCTTCACAAGTTACCTCTTCGCGAACGGTCCGCTGTTTATAATCCACGTTTTGATTCTCCTTAGGGCGGCTCTGAAAAAATAGTATGTATAAAATAACGTTTATTTGCTTAGCAAAGCATGTACCATAAAAATTAATTTTATAATTAATTAAAAAAATAATTAATAATATATTGAAATTATTGATATAATTAATTGATAATTTTAGATGATCGGTATGGTTTTTTGTTTTGAGATCATGTGAATGTGGTAAATAAAACACACACTAAGTAGTGATAAAATTACACAGCAAAGTTATTCACTACACAATAAATAGTAATTGCCCGCATGAAGATGTTTTTGCAAAATATAGTTATTGGAAAAGGAATTTACCCCAACCATAAGCAGGCCTAAGTCACTTGACCAAAAAGGTCGGTCAGCCTATAAATTGTTAGCGATCCGGTTTAATAAATCAGGGTTCATTCAGTTCCAGGAGGTTTTTAAAAAGCATGCACCAGGCGCCGAGTTTGAGTTTCAGAGAGAAAATGATTTTGCATTTTAGCCGGTCCAAATTTTTTAAATTGTTGCGGGTTGGGGCACTCTTGGCTTTGGCGTCCGGTTGTTGTGCCACTCTTAAAAATGAAATTCAACAACCCAGTGAAGCGTTGCTCCCGGTGCGCTATGCGTATCCAAAATTCCAAGACGACATGGACTTTGATTCATTATTGGGGGCTATTGAAAAAAACGCGGAATATCTGAATCGCCTGAATCCGGAAACGCTTTTTACTTATGGACCGCACCAATATACCTGCCGACAGGTGCTTGAAAGCCAAAAATTTTTTGGAGAATTGATCCGACAATACCGGGATCAGGCCGATGAATTGAACCGGCAGATTCGCAAACATTTCCTGGTTTATGGCGCAAGCGGATATCAAGGCGACCGTAAAGTGCTTTTCACCGGTTATTTTGAACCGGTTTATGAAGGCAACCTGACGGCGGACGACGCCTTTCGCTATCCCTTGTACGGGCAACCGGATGACTTGATCAAGATCGACCTTTCCCTTTTCCGGGAGGAGTTTAAAGGTAAGAATATTGTAGCCCGGATCGAGGGCAAAGAAGTTTTGCCCTATTATGCGCGTAAGGAGATCGAGACCGATCGGGCTTTGGATGGCCGGGGGCTTGAATTGGTCTGGCTCAAAGATCCGGTCGATTGTTCCTATTTGCAAATCCAGGGTTCGGGTCGTATCAAATTGCCGGACGGCAGCACGATGGCGGTCGGCTATGAGGCGGCCAATGGCCGGCCTTTTAAAAGCATCGCCCGCTATCTGATGGATCGGGGCTTTTTAAAAAAAGAAGAGCTCTCCATGCAGAGCATACGCCGTTTCCTGGCTGAACATCCCGAACAGGTCCGGGAGATTCTGAATTCAGACCCTTCTTATGTGTTCTTCAGGCAACGCGTCGACGGGCCCTACGGCAACATCAACGTGCTTTTGACCGCGGGCCGGTCCATTGCCCTGGATTCCTATCTTTTTCCCAAAGGGGCGCTGGGGTTTATCCTTTGTCAAAAGCCGGTGATCAATGAAAAAGAAGAGGTGTCCCAATGGGTCGATTTCTCCCGTTTTATCGTCAATCAGGATACGGGCGGAGCGATCCGGGGCGCGCACCGGGCCGATATTTTCTGGGGCACGGGCTACCAGGCCGGGTTGGAAGCGGGGCAAATGAAAAATGAAGGCAAGCTTTATATTTTGATTAAGAAACCTTAGAAGACCGGGTTCCGAGTTCAGGGTTCACCGTTCACGGTTAAGAAAAACCATCGCGGTTGCCATGTAATCGCTTGAACGATTGCGGATGCTTTATTCCTTTCAACAATGAATGCTAAGCGGTGTACCCTTGACCTTTATACGATGAAAAACATGGAGTCTATATGGAAAACAAACTATGTTGTCTGAACCTAAACGATATGGCCTGCATTCCCATGTTGCCCGGCGCCAAAGCGCGTTTTATTCACTCAAAAAATATGAGTCTGGTTTACTGGGATTTCGAGGCAGGCGCCGGCATGACAGAGCATACTCATCCGCATGAGCAGATCCTGAATTTGCTTGAGGGTTCTTTTGAAATGAATGTCGGCGGCCATACCTTGCGCCTGGAAGCGGGCGCGGTGCTCGTGATTCCTCCGCATGTGCCGCACTCGGGCAAGGCTCTGACCGCTTGTCGGGCGCTCGATGTGTTTTATCCGGTTAGGGAAGATTTTCAGAACCTGCAGGCTGAATACGAGTTGCAGGTTAAGGGTAGGGGATAAGGAATAGGAGTTTCCCGGGTATCGGCTATCCGGCATTTGGAAGCACGATATTAACATGGATGGGTAGGATGAACAGGATAAAAATGGGGAAATAAAAAATCCTGCATATCCTGTTTATCCATGTTAAACTTCCTCGAAAGGGAAGAAGGACACCAAAACCTTGCTATCTCCGCCTATTTTTTGATATAGGCATTCAAACCGACGACAATAGGCTTTCCCTCTATGGTCGCTGTCGTGGTCTGGTTACCGTGAGTGGAGGCGACGACCAAGGTTTTGCCGCTCGCCGACGGGGTGGGTGTCTGCATCTCAATCGTGATGATCAATTCATTTCCTTTGATTTCCGCTTTCATGCTTTACCTGCTTTCCGCCGGTGTCCGGCAATAAAATAACATGGATGGACAGGATAGACAGGATTTTTTTCATCTTGTTTATTCATGTTCATCTTTTTCTTCGCCCCAGACGCGGGCGAGGGTGGCCTGAATCTTCTTCTCGAAGCGCGCGATCAGGTCGCGGTTGGCGGCGACCAGTGCCTGCTCGGCTTCGATCTCGGCGACGATGGTTTGCTGGGTGGCGATGGGTGGGAGGGGGATTTTCAGCTCCTTTAAATCCACAACCGAAAGATTGGGCTGCATAAGCGAACGCGCCTTCTCCGAGATGTAGCGGTAAACAAAATCAGAACATAAAACGAAGTAGATAAACTTGGTGATACTGAGATCTTCCTTGCCTTGAATCGAAGCAACCCGCTGATTCAGCAAAGAGCAATCATAGGCCGTAGGAACGATGGCAACCTTCAGGCCAGTGGAGATGATGGAACGAGTCAACGCAATTACCAAGTCGCCACTATGGACTAAAAAGTCTGGATACAGATCGAAGAAGTCAGAGGGTAGGTTGCTCTCATCATCCGCGATAAATTCCTGCACACCTACATTTGCGATTTTGATAGTCTTGATGGGGCTTGTTGTCGAGAAGTCTTTGCTGCTGAAACTATATCCGCTAGTGACTTTGGCGACTTCCCCCAATGCCACCATCGGCCAGTCAGCGTCAACTGGGATGTGGGGGCGGTAGTTGTCGAGGACGGCGCGGGCGCCGTTGATGACTTTCTGATAGCTCTCGATCTCCGCCACGATCTCCTTCTGCACCTCCAGCGGCGGCAGGGGAATTTCAATCTCTCCTACTTCGAGGCTAATTCCTCCTATGATTCCCTTGATGAAAGGCCTGAGTCTGTCTTGGAAGGCGCCTGCTCTTACGGCACAATAGAGGAAGTACGGGAGAATCGACTCTTTGGCTCGCCAAATGAAGACGTGCTCATTCACCGCTGCAGATATGTCATGTTCGAAGAAGCATGTTTTCCCAGTGGTTGCACCATCCTTGACGATTAGCACATCGCCGCTTCGAAGAACACCTTTTGTCATTCCTATGAAGTGTTCCTGAGAGACAAACTTCATTTTGTCGAAGCGGATGTTTCCCCTTTCGTCGATTTGCTCACCACCAATACTTGGGATGCCAGCCGAAATCGCGCCGCCCTTCTCGCGGGAGCCGCTTTCAATCAATGCAACTGTGGACAGTGGCACAAATGGCCAATGAGTAGCTTGTGCGAGACCTTCCCTATATCTCTCAACGCTGAGGTTGTAGTCCCCATTCGCCGCGATCTTTTCCTTCTCCACGATCAGCCCCAGCGTGGGCTGGAAGTCGGGCACGGATTCCCCCGCGCGCAGGCGGCGCAGATATTCGTCAATCTCGGCAAGGGCCTGTGGCAGGTCATTTTTAACAATCTCGCGTCGCTGGGCGCCGAGGCCGAAGCCGTCGTTCTCAACTTTGAAGAAGGCGATGGTGTTGGTCTTTTTGGCCAGCGATTTGTCGAGGATCAAAATCGAGGTCTTGACGCCGGAATAGGGATTGAACACACCCGCTGGCAGCGAAACTACAGCGACGAGATACTCCTCCACAAGCATCTTGCGCAGTTGTTTGTAGGCGGTCTGGCTCTGGAAGATGATACCTTCGGGTACGATGATGCCGGCGCGGCCGGTGGGCATGAGGTGCTCAGCCATATAGTCCACGAACAGAACTTCGCTGCGCTTGGACTGCACCGTGAAACGTTTGTGGGGCATAATGCCCCCTTTGGGCGACATGAATGGTGGATTGGCGAGGATGACATCGGCATAATCGTTCCAGCGATCCTGACTGGCAAGGGTATCGTATTCGTAGATATGCGGGTCGGCGAAGCCGTGCAGGTACAGGTTCACCAGCGACAGGCGCACCATATCGGGCGAGATATCGTAGCCCTTGAAGTTCTGCGCGAGGCGGCCTTTTTCGTCCGGCGTGAGGGAAGAGACGAACATGGATGGAAAAGATTCACAGGATTTTTTATTTTTATCCTGCCCATCCTGTTTATCCTGTTTATCCATGTATATTTTATTGGCGGTCAGGTGGCTTTTTCCACCCGGAATAAGCGAATTGAACATGGATGGACAGGATTCACAGGATTTTTTATTTTCATCCTGTTTATCCTGCTTATCCATGTTAATTCTATTCGCGGCAAGAATGTGTTTATAAGCCGAGATCAAGAACCCCGCCGTGCCGCAGGCCGGGTCAAGCACGGTCTCGTTCTTCTTCGGGTCGATGATGGCAACCATGAAATCGATGATGTGGCGCGGGGTGCGGAACTGTCCGGCGTCACCCTGGGAGCCGAGTACGGAAAGGAGATATTCGAAGGCATCGCCGAGTCGTTCGCTGTGATCATAGTTGAATTCATCGATGACCTTGAGGAACATCTTGAGCGTTTCGGGGTCGCGGTAGGGCAGGTAGGCGTTCTTGAAGATGTCGCGGAAGAGCAGCGGAATGCCGGGGTTTTCCGGCATCTTAGTAATGGCTTCGGCATAAAGGTTCAGGGTCTCGTGGCCGCCCAACCCGGAGCGCATGAGTTTGGCCCAGCCGTAGCGGGCAAACTCATTGGCAAAAAACTTGCGCTTGCCGCCGAATTCCTCACTCTCAGCGTCCATGTCGTCCATGAACTTATAGATCAGGGCAATAGTGATCTGCTCAACCTGGCTCTTGGGGTCGGGCACTTTGCCGACGAGGATGTCGCGGGCGGTGTCTATGCGGCGTTTGGTGTCGGTGTCTAACATATGATTCCTTTATTCATATGGATGAACAGGATGGACATGATAAAAATGGGGAAATAAAAAATCCTGTATATCGTGTTTATCCATGTTTGAATTCCCGGCTCCTAGTGAAGCGTTTGTATTCGAGTTTGGAGCTTCCGAAGTTGATGAGGAGGCCGACTTCGATCCCAGTGGCGTTCAGATA
>RPPU01000181.1 GCA_003819975.1 Desulfobacteraceae bacterium | reverse complement strand
GTATTTCCAAAATGGCGGGTTATGAGTTGACCCGCAATTATCGGGAAGCCTATGATCTCTTCGCGCTCTCCGGTATTTTGTTTAACCATGAATCTCCGCGCCGCGGCAATGAATTTGTTTCGAGAAAAATCACATCGGCGGCCGCCAAAATCAAATTGGGCCTGGATAAGGAAATCCGACTCGGCAATGTCGATGCAAGGCGCGATTGGGGTCATTCCCGCGACTATGTGTACGCCATGTGGCTTATGCTGCAGCAAAAAAAACCGGACGATTATGTGATCGCCACCGGCGAAGCGCATTCGGTCCGGGAGTTTTTGGAAATAGCATTCCGCTATGTGGATTTGGATTATCGCCGCTATCTTAAAATCGACCCGGAGCTATTTCGTCCTTCCGAGGTTCATGTGCTCCAAGGCGACGCATCCAAAGCCCGCAAAAAATTAAAATGGAAGCCCAAGATCTCCTTTGAGCAATTGGTCAAAGAGATGGTCGACGGCGATCTGGAATGGTACAAGAGAGTATAGAGCGGAGAGTTATGGATTGCGGCGACTTGTCGCCGCTTTTAATGCGCGGACGCGTCACGCGAGGGCTTCTGCCCTGGTCCGCGCATTCCAAAGAAGATTAATCAAATTGAATAATAACTCAAAAAAGCGACAACTTTAGATCAGGACTTGACCATCAGCTCCATTTTGGTGGCAAATAATTAAATGAAGATTCTAATGCTCACAGACGTCTTTTTTCCGGATACGATCGGCGGAGCCGGCCGCATGGCCTATTATTTAAGCCTGGGTTTGAGCGAAAAAGGTCATGAAATACATGTCATCACCCGCGCCAAAAACACAAGCAATCTGCCGGCTTTTCAAAAATTAAACGCATCGCTTTTTATTCACCGTTTCTTCGTGCCGGCCGCCGAATCCTTTTCTATGGTTTTTTCCGAACTGATCCATAGCCGCATTCTCGCGGCTCAATTATCCCGAACCATCGAGTTTGACCTCATCTGCACCCATCAAACCCTGGCGGCTTTAGGCCCCGTTTCCTTTAAGAATTTTGCGGCAAAGCCGATTCTGCATTGGTATTACTCGCCCTGGCATGAAGAATATTCCATCAAAAAATACGGGGATCAAAATAAGATAAATCTCAAAACTCGATTGATCGCCTTTATTTTAAGAAGACTTGAAAAAAGACATATCCGCAAAGCCCGTAAAATAATTGTGCTGAGTCAATATACCAAAAAACAACTTACCGATATTCATCGCTTTTCTGAAGAGAAAATCCACTTCATTCCGGGTTGTGTCGATCTGAACCATTTCCGGCTCCCGGTTGCCGGTAAAAAAATAATAAAAAATCGATTGGGAGTTCCTTTGCACAAAACAATTTTTTTTACCGTTCGGAACCTCGTACCGCGGATGGGTCTCGAAAACCTCATTCAATCGTTTATCGAAAGTGAGGTCTTGCGACGAGAAAGTTTGTTGTTGATCGGTGGAAAAGGATTTTTGGAAACCCCTTTAAAAGCAACGGTCGCCAAGCACCGGCTGCAGGAATGTATTCAATTCCCCGGTTATATTTCCGAAGAGAGGCTCCCGCAATTTTATCAAGCAGCCGATTTCTTTATATTGCCGACCAAAAAACTCGAAGGTTTCGGATTGGTTATTTTGGAAGCGTTAGCCTGCGGCACACCCGTATTGGGCACGCCGGTCGGAGCCATACTGGAGTTGCTGAAGCCTTTAGCCGCGCACTTTATCATCGAAGGAACGGAAGGGTATTGCATTCGAAAAAAGATGGAAGAAGTTATTTCCCAGCCGGAAAAATATCGCCTTGATCCCCAGACTTGCCGTACTTATGTCCAAAACCGCTACTCTAGGGTCCATATGGCGGATGCTTTTGAAAGGCTGGTTTGGCAGGTTCTGAACCGTGTCGCTCAGTGACTTCCGCTGCAATCCCGGTCTTATTTATGCAGCTAACTTTTTTAAAATATCCAGATTCTTAAGTGTGCGCTTGACATCCGCCTTGCAATTGGCTTTATGAGCTTTGGTTTTCCAGTTGCGGATTCTTTTAACTTTCTGCGTTTTAGAAGCCATTTCATTCACCCCTTTGTTCGATTCAGATACCTAAAAAATCAAATGAATTAACCTGTTACCGCCATAAAGTCAAGATATTATTTATTCGGCTTCATGAGCCGTTTGGTTTGGGAATACCAAAGATAGAGCGCAATCCCGGTGGCGGTACCGACGTTAAGTGACTCCACCCGGTTCAGCATCGGAATGCCCAAAGCCTTTAATCCGCTCAAATCGTTTGGAATCCCGGGTCCTTCCAACCCGGGCAATAACCCGAAAGTGTCAGGAAACTGAAATTGGTCAACATCCTCTCCCTCTGGTGATAAAGTAAAAATCGGAAACCGGGGTTCCGTTAAATGATTGATTGAAGGCCCCCTAAGTATCGGAATCCGGAAAATTGTGCTACCCGCCACCCTTAAAGATTTGTGGTGAAAAGGATGAGCGGCTTCCTGCAACATAACGAGGTGCGACACTCCAAAAGCCGCGGCTGAACGCACGACAGCACCCACATTAATCGGGTCTTGAAAAGGAACAAACAAGGTGCAGCCTTTAGTCCAGCTTTGCTCAGACCACTGGGGCAGCGAATCGATTTTAATGATAATAAGCGGCTGACCCGTACCGTAGAGGTCCATTTTTTTAAAAAGTTGGGTGCTTAGTCGATAAGCTTGAATCTGGAATAAATCGAGTTCTTTTGCCGGTTCATGGTCTTGATTAAGTAAAACAGCGGCACAATGTTCCGGATAATCCCTAATAACTTCCTGAACTTGTTTGGGACCGGAGAGGAATGATAACCCGGATTTCCTGATTTCCTGACCTTGATGCAATTTCAAAAATTTAATGAAAGTTGCATTATGGGGACTCGTGATCTCTTTTATCCGCATGGCGCATTTCGATCCGGTTTCAGCCGTGCATCGCGTATGAAAACAAAAAATACGGCTTTGTTTTTAAATTACGCCCGACCGGCCGCCCTTTGAGCTGCCATTTCTTTGGCCCTTTCTTTGAGCCTTTTTCCGCGACGGCGGCGTCGCCTTTCAATCTCTCTCATTCTTTCAATCTTTTTATGCTGCGCCATAATAAACTCCTTGTGATTAATATTGAGGATATTATCCCTGCCGACTCATAAAACCGATATAGAATTGGCCTATTTATTTGTTGGACATACTTAAACCATTACAAGGGGTTTCGTCAATGAGAAACTTCGCGGAATGAACCTGAAAACCTGAGGATCCATGACGATTTTTATTGACCCACCCATCACCCCCCCTATTTCGGCATAAAATTTTTTCTATCCTTATTCTAAGGGCAAAAGTTCCAGACTGATGTCCACTGCCTTGGCTGAATGAGTCAGGGCGCCGACCGAAATGATGTCGACACCGGTAGCCGCGATTGCCCCCACGGTGTCGAGATTCACCCCGCCGGAAGCTTCCAGTAAAACACGGCCTTGAACCATGTGCACGGCATTTTTTAATTGCGCCAGATTCATATTATCAAGCAAAACAATATCCGCCCCGGCCTTGATCGCTTCTTCTATCTGATCGAGTCGCTGGACTTCCACTTCGATCTTGAGACTATGGGGGGCATGCTGCTTGGCACATTCAATTGCTTTGGTAATGGAACCGGCTGCGACAATATGATTGTCTTTAATCAGAATTCCGTCAAAAAGTCCCCGGCGATGATTATGACCCCCGCCGACATGCACCGCATACTTATCCAGCAGCCTTAGCCCCGGTACGGTTTTGCGCGTGTCCACGATTTTTGTTTTGCTTTTGCCCGCTTGGTCGACATAGTGACGGGTCAGAGTGGCGATTCCGCTCATGCGCTGCACAAAGTTCAGGGCGGTCCGCTCGCCCGTTAATAGTACTGCGACGGTACCGGATATCTCACCGATAATCTTCTGGGTCGTCACGGTGTCGCCGTCCTGAAAATAGAAGCGGCACACAACTGCCGGGTCCAGCAATTCAAAAACCCGGGCAAAGACTCGGCTGCCGGCTAGGACCAAATCTTCTTTGGCCAAAAGAACAGCTTTGCCTTTAAGGTGCGGATCTACAATCGCGCCCGTGGTTAGATCACCCGCGCCGAGATCCTCATCCAAAGCGCGCTTGATCATATCATCCATTTGAAATGGGTTTTCCATCATAAAAAAATTTCCTTTCAGCCCTCGATCGATTCGATGAACGCCAAGTGATGGTTCAACCGGGTCAATTTCTCTATCTGAGCATCATGCTTCTCTTTAACATTGGCAAAAATATCCGCCGGTGCTGCCGAATAGGGTCCTTAAAATACTTTAATAAAAAAGGGGTTGAATCCCTTCTCAACCCCTTCAGTTTATGATGCTTTAAAAAAATTTTTAATCGGAAGAGGAATCCAGGCTCTTCTTAAGGGAGCCGATCGCTTCGACAATGAATTTCTCGGCGACATGAGACATGGTTTCTCTGGTGACTTTTTCTACGGCAACGCGCACCTCTTTGGCGATCAACGCTTCGATATCCGATTTGGACAATTCATATTTTGCCGTTCCGGAAATGTCCGGCTTTGCTTTTTCTTCTTTTACAATCCGGGACGGTTTCGGTTTGGGCGGAGTGGGTTTTACAAAAGGTTCTTCATCGTCTTCATCTTCAAAAAGTTTTTGCAGGGATTCTTCCAAATCTTCATGTTCCGTAGGTTCTTCACCGCCCTCTTCTTCAATGTCGGATTCTTCGAGGGCTTTTTCCAATTCGGCTTCTAAATTGAGTTCGTCCTCCGAGCTTGTATCGGGCGCGGCAAATGCTTCCGGTTTCGGGGATTCTTCTTGGAAATCAAGATTGATTTCACCCGTTGAAGCGCCTTCCAAAACCTCTTCCAGATCTTTCTCGGAAATGGCTTCCTCCTCTGCTTTTTCCGTTTCTATAGGCGTGCCTTCTTCCATTAAATCATCCAAAGGGACTTCCGGAACGGACGCGAGACCCGTTGCCATATCCTCTGAATGCATCTCCGGGATGTCCTCCTCCAAATCGGCAAACCCCTTAGAACCGGGTGACGTCATCAAATCTTTTTCAGCAATGTCAATGATGTCATCCGCGGAATGATCTTCTTCATCGTAAATAAGGTCCGACTCTTTTATCTCCAGCGTCGCCGCGTGGCTTTCACCGGTGCTGAATTTTGTTTCTTCCTCGTCGAATTCCTCGGCCCATTTTATCTTCATTTCAGATGGCTTTTGAGCTGCGGAGATGTCTTCATCAAACAAATGCCTGAATTCTCTGGTGTCGCCAAAACGATCCGGATCATATTTGCCCTTTTTAATGACATCAACCAATTCTATGATTTCATCTTGGCGAGATTCCTCCAAGGCGGTTTCGCTTAAAGAATCTTCATCCAGATTGAAATCCAACAGATCCGGATCCGTATCCATGGCGTCCCTTAAGGTTTGATCCTCATTTTGCATCAGGAGCTCCGAAATGATGTTAATAGCCTAATGATAAACAAATTTTGAATGAATGTATATTAATTCTTATTTCCTTATTTTACCATATATTCCTAACATAACAAGGCTTTATTGTCAAGATTTTTTAAATTTATTAGTAATTAATCATAACTAACCCTAAAAAATTATAATAAATGAATATTGGAAGTTCATGATCTATTATCTTTAAAAATCAAAATGAATCGAGGGCACCCCAATAAACTTTGTCGATAGACCCTTAATTATTATTATAAACATAAATAAGTAAATCAATTTATTCTTATGATATTTAATTCATTATTGTATAAAATTTAATAATCTAAATTGTTTGATATAGTTATTGATTAATTTTCTTGTATCATGTTTCATAATTGACACTAATAAAAAACAATGATAGTTTGGAAACAATTTTAGGGCGATTAGCTCAGGTGGATAGAGCGTTGGTCTCCGGAACCAAAGGTCGCGCGTTCGAGTCGCGCATCGCCCACCACACCCTTTTTTTGATCACGATCATACGGGAGCTTGATATGGGACGATTCTTCAAATTCGCTTTTTTTGTTCTCTTAGGCGGATTCATATATTGGGTTTTAAGCTATCATTTTATCTTTTTTGATTCCATGAAGCCCTATCAGCTCAAAAAACAAAGTTTGACCTTTGAAGATACCATTGTCAATATTTCCAAAGCCAGATCGCTTGAATCCATTTTGGCAAACAAAAACCTTAGGAAAGCCCGCATGGGAGAATTCTTGGTTTCGATCGGAAGAATGTCCACAGAGGAATTGGACAGAATAAACGCCAAATACGAAGATTAAAATTCAAAATGAACTTTGACTTTAAACGACCGGACCGCGGGAAGATTTAAAATTTTTTTTATCCCGGTTCGGTCGCGGATGCCTTGGAGAGTCTTTTCGATTTCGGTTTTATCGGTCGCAATTAAAGTAAACCAGACATTATATTTGTTCTTTCGTAAATAATTATGCGTCACCCCCGGAAAACGACCGACCTCGGCAGTAAAAGCCTCAATTTTTTCTTCCGGCACCCTAGCGGCGCATAAGGTACTTACAAATCGCAATCGGCGGGAATCCAGACTGGCTCCGACGCGCCGGATGATCCCTTCTGCTTTCAATCTTCGAGTTCTTTCCAATATTTCATGTTCGGGAAACCCCAAAGTTTTGGACAGTTCGAAAAAGGGTCGCGTGGCAACGGGAAAATCGGATTGAATGTGGTTTAAAATCAAACGATCCTTGGCATCCATCTCTTTTACCCCGGTTGATAAACGCATAAAGGTTCTTCAGCCAGATAATTTCCGGTCTTTTCAAACGCGCGAGCCCGGCAGCCGCCGCAAACTTTTAAATATTCGCAACGCCCGCACTTGCCTTGATAAAGATCCGGGTTGCGCAATTGCTGAAATACTTCCGAGTTGTTCCAAACAGATACAAACGATTCATTCCGGACATTCCCGCAATCCAATTCCAGGTACCCGCAAGGTTGCACCCGTCCATCATAGGCGATAAAGGCAAACCCGGTTCCGCCCAGGCATCCGCGCGTGACCGCATCCAGCCCATACGTGTCGAAATTGACTTCTTCGCCTTTCCGGTGCGCTTCCTGGCGCAAGACCCGGTAATAATGCGGCGCGCAAGTCGCTTTGAGATGAAGAGGTATTTCCCTGGATTTTCCGTAAAACCAATGCAGCAGTTTCTCATAGTCCTGCGCCTCAATCTCCTGATCGCGCATTTCTTTGGCGCGACCGGTGGGGACCAGGAGAAAGATATGATGGGCCACCGCTCCTAAAGCGATGACTCTTTCCAAAATGTCCTGAATGTTGCCGGCGTTTTGACGGGTGATGGTCGTGTTGATCTGAAAAGGAATTCCGGCGGTTCGTAAAAGCTCTACCCCGCGAACGGCGTTTTGAAAAGCTCCGGGTACTTTGCGGAATCGATCGTGTTCCGCGGGAGTAGCGCCATCCAGGGAAATACTGACTCTTTGTATACCGGCGGATTGAATCTGTTTTACTTTATCCGGCGTCAAAAGCGTGCCGTTGGTGGCCAGGACCATGCGCAAGCCGAGTTGGGCGCCATAGGAAGCAATTTCAAAAAGGTCGGATCGCAACAGGGGTTCCCCGCCGGTGAGAATGACGATCGGCTTGCCGATGTGCGCGATCTGATCTAAAAAGATCAGGCTCTGGTCTGTGCTCCATTCTCCCGAATAAGGTCCTCGGCCGGCTGCGGCCCGGCAATGGATGCAACTCAAATTACAGGTCCGGGTTAATTCCCAAGCGACCAATCTGAGTGGATAGGCGTTCGATGGATCCGATTTTATATCTTTCATCATGTTTATTTGCGCGCCTTTAAGAATGGGCGATTATCAATCTTATTTCATTCTAAAGAAGCTTGCCGTTATTTGCAATCGCTTTTTTTTTCACCCTACCCTGATAAAATTGAATTTCTGTTCCGCCCGATCCCTCCGCTTTTTCTATGGACAGACCTCTCTCAGGATACGCTTACGCTTTTTAAATACACCCTAAAGCTCAATAAACCGACCCGGGCCAATAAAACCGATTGACAAATTTCTATTTTTCATAAATATATGTTTTAAGG
>RPPU01000180.1 GCA_003819975.1 Desulfobacteraceae bacterium | reverse complement strand
ATCTTATATAAGGATATCAAAATGAACCAAACCTCATTATCCAAAAAAGAAAAAATAAAAACATTCCTGGCAAATCCATGGTGTTTCCGGATCGTACGCCTGGTCATGGCCGCCCTGTTCATTATCTCCAGCATTTATAAAATAAAGGATCCCGCTGCTTTTGCCAACACCCTCAATCATTATCAATTGCTGCCCCCGGTCCTGATCCCCTGGATGGCGCTCATCCAACCCTGGCTGGAACTGGTGGTCGGCCTCCTCCTGATCGCCGGCCTTTGGCTGCCCGGCGCGGTCGCGATCCTGAACCTGCTTCTGTTCATGTTCACCGGCGCTATTTTGATCAACACCCTTCGCGGCCTCAATATCGATTGCGGTTGCTTCGAATCCTCCCTCAGCCTGGTTAACCGCACCACCATGCTGCTCTATCTCCTGCGAAACCTCGGCTTTCTCTGCCTATGCCTTTATTTGGCGGGATACTTAGCCATGTTAGAACGTGAGAAAGTGAGAACGTGAGAAAGCCGGATTTACTTTATATGTTCTCGCGTTCACACATTCTCACGTTCACACATTTACACTTTCTCATTTTCACGTTCTCACTTTCTCACTTTCACACCACGAATAAATCTCCGTACAACTCCGGCCTTCTGGAAGCAAAGATCGGCACCAGATTTCTTTTGGCGGCGATCATGTCCAAATCCAGATCGGCGACCAACAAAGCGGGTTCGGCCGAAGCACCCCGGATGACATCGCTCAACAAGCCCGGTCCCGCGACGGTGCTGCATCCGGCCAACGGCATGACGCCCATCGCTTTATAGATGGTGGTCGAGCCCGCGGCGCAGACATCAATCACGAAAATCTGGTTTTCCGCGGCGCGCACTTGGCAGAATCTTCTGCGTTCCTCGGCCGTAGCCGGGCCTTTCCAGGCCTCGACGAAAGTGGGACAAAAGACCACTTCCGCCCCCTGCAAGGCCGGCAGGCGGATCACTTCCGGAATAAGCAGTTCCCAACAAACCGCCACTCCGATTTTGACTTGCTTGATCGTGAAAACGGGGCAAACCCGGTTCCCCGCCTTGCCGAATTGCTTTTCTTCGAAATACAAGTGCGATTTTTCATATTTCAGGATCGGCACCCCGCATGGGTCGATGACGTGGCAGACGTTGAAAAGCCCTTCGTTTCTTTTTTCAACCACCGTCCCCGCGATCACGGCGATGCCGTGCTTTTTTGCGGCGGCTGCCAGGGCTTGGACAGTGCGGCCGTTTTCAGTCTCCGGAACGGGCGGGAGACCGGTTGTGAAAAATTCGGGAAAACAGATGATATCGGCTTTTTGTTCGGCCGCCTTTTGAATCTGCAAAACGGCGTTTTCCATATTTCGTTCATAATTGTTTTCCAACACTTCGGTTTGCGCAACGGCAACTCTTAAAATTCTTTTCATGATATGAAGCTCCTTTCAAAAATAGGATCACGCGCTAACTCTCTTTCGTTCATGCATATTAAAGGATCCATTTTCCCTTCATATTATGCCGAGAAACCCGATGATTGCTTTTCTGAATTTGCTGATGAATGGTCAATTCTTGCGCATCGCTTTGCGAATCTTGCTATTTTGTTGTTTCGATGGCTTAGGTATTGTGATGAAATAAGTCGAATGTGATGAATGCTGCTTTTCTTAGATGAGGTTCTAACTCGCCGGCCTCGCAACCGAAGAACTCAACAGACTTATGATACAAACCCTTAACCTACTAAACCCACAATCGGATAATCTATTGACAAATCACCCTTCTCTTTCACCGGCCCATGTTTTTAACGCCGGCCTGGCTTCCATTCGATCACGCGTGTCATTATTTCATTAAGTTCCGGGGATAGCTTACCCAGCTCGCTTTGGATAATATCCAACTCGGCTCGCGTTAACGCGATTTCATTGCCGAAACTTCTGGCAATCTGTTCGATAGCGATTGCGGCCTCGTGACGGAGCCTCGGGTTGTATTGTAAAATCCTGCAGAGTATCGGCAAACTGCGGGCGGGCCCATTGGCCATCAACGACAGCACGCTGTCCTGGAGATCATCGGGAAGGGCATCGAAGTTTGCGTATAGTATCGCCCAATCGCCCACCGAGAACATGTAGATGTAGTCGGCCATCGAATCATAGTCATCGTCCAAGAGATTTCTGTAAAATTCCTCATAGTATTCAACCGCGGCAGCGGACTTGTAGACCTTACGATTGGCGCGACCCTGACGGTCCCACTTTTTACGCAGATCATGCAGGCGCGCGCTTAGTTTCCGGACAACCTGTGTCTCATTCTCCTTTAAAGGTTCTTTGGAAAACTCCTGGAGTCGTTCCTCGACGGCCGTCAACTCCTGAGCGGTAGTTACGCTTTCCCCTATTAACTCAAAGATGAACTCGACCGCCTCGAACGCCGGTCTTTCGGTCATGGCTTCCAACAGGTCACTCAGTGAAAGTTTATATTTGGCCAAGGTCCGCCCGCGATCGGAGCGCCGGGCAAAGCGTAAAAATTCTTCCACCGGCACGGGAAGCGGTTCCCGCCAGTTTTCGAGCAAAAGATAGGAATGCTCTTCCACATGCTCAACGGGGGACGTCAATCCTTCCGCCACTCTTCGCCATACGACAGCATTTGGAGCCGGCATGAGCAAAAGAGAATTTTTCGCCTCCATGGAAACTTCCCGGTTTCCATCAATAAGAAGTTTAAGCAGCGCATCGACGGTAAGTTCGTCCTCCAGATATTTTCGAAACCCGTGGGCGGCCTCTGCCCGAGCGCCGGGATCGTTCAATTTCGCCCATTGAAACAGTTTTTCACGTTCCAACTCCGTTCTCGTTTTCATAAGTTCAGTTTCCATTATATAAAGGGCGCAAACTTGAAACCCGCTCAACTCGTAATCGGGCGACATTTCAACCGACTTTTTTGTTTTTTACCCTTCCCTTTTCACTTATTTCATCCCCTCTTCTTCATATGCTCCCATAACGGCCCCTTAATGCCGAAGCGCCTGAGTTTTTCCTGAAGCGACTTATTCATTCGAATGTTCAACCCCGGAAAAATCCAGTTGGGATGTTTTTGGGCGAATTCCGTCAACAAAGGCACTATATCGTCCTTGACCGCCGGCGCCAGGTAAAACTGGGGCGTCAGAAAATCGGTCTGCGTATCGACCAGTCCCTCCTGCTCCGCAATCGCCGCCAGGCGCGTGCCCGGAAATATGCGGATACCCGCCATGCAGATCACGGCCGTCGCTTGAAATCCCAGGATGGTTTCCAGGGTCTCCTGAACGCTCGCCATGGTCTCGCCCGGTCCGGCCAGAAGCAAAGAATGACAAAAAGGCATCCCGCTTTCCCGGCAGGCCTCTGACGCTCTTTGCAGATCCGCCACGCTGAAGTTCTTTCCCAGGTTGGCCAACATGCCCGCCTGGGCGGCGTCGCTGCCGAATTCCAGGCCGGTACAGCCGGCCTCCCGCATCAACGCGACCCGGCGCCGATCCACGAAAGCCGGATTGGCATAGCAACTCCATTTGACGGCCAGTTTTCTCGCGATCATCTCCCGGCAGATCCGTTCGGCATGGTCTTCGGGAAAATTGAATTCGTTATCCGTGAAAAAAACATGCGTGATCCCTTCTTGCAGCAGCCCTTCGATCTCGTCGCACACCCGTTTTGGGTCGCGCATGCGGATGCGCGAACCCTCGATCACGGGATAGGTGCAGTAAACGCACCCGAACGGGCAACCCCGCTTGGTCTGCAGGTTGGCCATGCCGCCCGCTTCATGGTATTTTTTCAGATCAAAACCGGTGCGGTCTGCCGGCGGCAGCCCGTCCAAATCTTCGATGAATCCGCCGGGCAACACTCCCTGCTTGATGTCTCGACCTGCTTCCATCTCGCGCAACAATCTTGGCAACGCTTGTTCGCCCTCGCCCACGATGCCGCAATCGGCGCCCAAATGATCCAAGATTTGTTCCGGCAACAGCGAAAACCCGGAACCCCCCAGGACAATCTTGGCCTGACTGTTTTTGCGGATGACTTCCACCACTTGCCGATAAAAAGGCAGGTAGGGAACATAGTTGGGATAACTGACATTGTCCAGATTTCTCAGGGAAAGACCCACGACCTCGGGCGCGAATTCTTCAAGGGCGCCCCGGATCGCCGCTTCGAAATCCTCCGCAAAACAGAGGTCCAGCACCCGATATTCAATTCCCCGCGCTTTCAGCGCGCCGGCAATGCAGGCCAGGCCGATGGGAAAAACCGGGTCCGGCAGGTTTTCGATATTCGGAGAAATCAATAAGACACGCATGAATAAACCTTAATGAGAGGAGACTGAAGACTGAAGGCTAAAGACTGAAAAAGAAAAAGCGTTTTTTCCTGATCTTGAACCCTTGGCCCCTTGAACCCTTTCTTTCCGACCTTAAGCACTTCAGCCTTTAGGCTTCAACCTTTCTTAAAACCACCGCCCCCACTCCCCCGCCGTAGGTGGCAAAAGTCATGAGCACATTCCGCGTCAAACCGGTTTGAGCCGGTTCCCAGATCAGGTCATGGGACCCGGAGGCTTTTAAAATTTCGACATCCAGGGTCGGCAACCGCCTCTGTTCTTTCAGGCTCAACAAACCGGCCGCGATCCTCAAAGAACTGCTGCCGCTGCACTCGCCCAGCAGATATTTCAGGGGCGTTACCCGCCGGATGTTTTCAAACATTTGTTTAATCCGGCTGTACTCCAGATCCTCCAGTTCACCGGAAAAATTGGCGCCCAAATCGAGCTGGTCGACTTCCCGCGCCTTAAGCCCGGCCTGTTCCAGGGCTTGCTCCATGACCCGGCCCAGGGCGCGACCCTCTCGCGCATAATGGCCGATGACGGCTTGTCCGCCCTGCAGCACACAGGCTCCCATTCGACCGTAAACTCGAGCGCCGCGCTTGCGGGCGAACTCTTCCCGCTCCAGGACCAACACGCCCGCGCCTTCGCCCAGGATATGCCCGCCCCGCAGCCTTGGTTTGATGACATCGCCTTCATTGATTTTGATCGGATTCAAAGCGCCCAGGGCATGAAAACACTCGAACTGGGTGAAAGAGACCTCTTCAGCCCCGCCGGTCAGCACCACATCCACCAGGTCTTGTTCGAGCAGATTGATCGCGTAGGCCAGGGCCGACTCGGCTGAAAGCTCGTTCTGGCAAAAAGTCACATTGGGGCCCGGAATTTTATGATAAATCGCCACATGGCTGGCCGCGGTGTTTTGAACCGTTTCCGGAAACAAAAACGGTTGCGCGCCCCGGGGTCCGTCTTTGAGAAAGCTCAGATAAAACTCGTCCAAATGGGAACTGCTGCCGAAAGCCGTTCCCAAAACAATCCCGATCCGGTCCCGGTCCATGCTTTCCAATTTCAAACCGCTCTCTTTCATTGCCTCGATACTGGCGGCCGTGGCCATGCGGGAGAGGCGGCTCATTTTGCGGTATTCGGCAGCCGGCATGTATTGGCCCGGCTGAAAATGCTCCGGCAACGCCGCCACATCGCACCGCATCCGCGTCGTATCAAAAGCCTTGATCTTGCAGAATCCGTGCTGCGCCGCGCAACAGTTTTCCCAAAAGGCCTCGCGGCCGATGCCCAACGGGCTGATAATGCCCATGCCGGTGAATACGATAGCGCTCATGACTTTTCTACTCTTCTAAACACGACCGACGTGTTGTTGCCGCCGAAAGCAAACGAGTTGCTCAGCGCGATTTGCATGTTCAGGGAACGGGCCTGATTGGGCACATAATCCAGATCGCAGGCCGGGTCCGGAGTTTGATAATGGATGGTGGGCGGCGCTTTTTGCCCGGCCAAAGCCAAAACCGTGGCCAGGCCTTCCACAATGCCGGCCGCACCCAGGCAATGACCCACCATGGACTTGGTGGAGCTGACGGCCAGGCGGCGCGCTTTATGCTCGCCGAACAGGCGCTTGATCGCCAGGGTCTCGGCCTGGTCATTGGCTTTAGTGGCCGTGCCGTGGGCATTGATGTAATCCACTGCTTCCGGAGCGATTTCGGCGTTCTTCAGGGCCCGTTCCATGACTTTCATCATGCCGGCTCCTTCGGGATGGGGCGCGGTCATATGATAGGCATCGGAGTTGACGGCATACCCCAAAACCTCGGCATAAAGGGTCTTGCCGTGGCGCACGGCTCGCTCGTATTCTTCCAAAATCAGAATGGCGGCGCCTTCGCCCAGGGAAAGCCCCTGCCGGTTTTTGTCGAAGGGTTTGCAGTATTCCGGGTCCACCACCCGCAAGGAGTTGAACCCGCTGAAAGTCAGTTCGGAAAAAGCCTCGCTGCCGGCCGCCAACACCATCTCCTGGCTGCCGCTGCGGATCAGGTCGAACCCGTAGCCGATAGCCGTGGCGCTGGAAGAACAAGCCGTGGCGATCGTAGTGCGCAGCCCGCCCAGCCCGTAGGTATTGGCAAAGCGATCGGCCAGGGTGCCGCAGGCCGCCGACAACAAAGCCGCGGGTCGTGACTTTTTGCCGAGCCAAAGCGGCCGCCGGTGGCGTTCCCAGGTCAGCATGCCCCCGGCTCCGCCGCCCATGATCACCCCGATCTTTTCCCGCGGGCAATCCCGAAACACTTCTTCCGAGTCTACCAGCAGTTCTTTGGCCGCCAACAGCCCCAACAAATCGCAACGCGAACAACGCGTCAATTCCCTGGGGCTGAAAGCCGCCTGCAAAGCCGCGTCGGGGATCTGGGCGCCCGGACTGCCCGTATAACCGCTGGTATCGAAGAGCGTGACCGGACCGATGCCGCAGACCCCGTTAAAAAGATTTTGTTTGAAAACCGTGAGAGAGGTGCCGATCGAGCTGGCAATGCCCAGCCCGGTTACGACCACCCGGCGTTTTTTCTGATGGTTAATCACGAATGAGTTCCTTTTTATACTTGATCGCAATCCGATCGATTACTTTTTAACATAGTTATTCGGCTACCGGCCTTAAAATGACCGCAGGCGGAAAATTATTTCGTGGTAAAAAATGGTTTTCTGCTTTTTTCATCCTCCCTACCCCTTTGGCCCCTTGATCCCTTTTCTTCATTCTTCAATATTTATTTTTCTCTTGGCGTCTTTGCGCCATTGGAGTAATTTCAGGTTTTTTTTGAAATTACGTCCTTTACGCGAGATCTTCTTAATCTTTTCCCGAGGGCAGGCACGGGGGCACCGTAGAGACGATTTTATGTCTCTACGCCTGCCCCTACACCCTTGAACCCTCGACCCCTTGGTCCCTTGAACCCTTCTCCTATGCCCTTGACCTTTTCTTCACACTTCATTATTCGACATTCAGTATTGGATATTCGATATTCGCTTTTTCTTTAACTCTTGCAGGGCAGGCACGGGGGCACCGTAGAGACGATTTTATGTCTCTACGCCTGCCCCTACACCCTTGAACCCTCGACCCCTTGGTCCCTTTTCTATCACCCTTGACCCCTCGATCCCTGGACCCCTTGAGCCCTTCTCCTATGCCCTTGAACCCTCTTCTTCCTTACAATACCCGATCAACCCCATGATCCTTTTCTCCAACTCGCCTTCCAAGCGGTAAATCATCTTGCCGCCGGTCGTCAAAAGCACCTGCATGGTCTCGCCTTTGGCCAGCATGCGCCGGTCGACTGCGGACAGGATCTCGAACTGAAAGATCAGGGCGGTAATTTCCGGCTTCAAAGCCGTGCTGCGGATCAGAATTCTGTCGCCGCAGCAGGCCGAATGTTTGTAATCGCACTTAAGCCGGATCACCGGCGCGATAAAACCCAGATCGGTCATCTGGCCCGGTAAAAGATCGAAACGCCGCAAAAGCGCCATGCGCCCCACCTCGAACCAGGCCATATAATGGCCGTACCAGGCGATCTTCCAGGAATCGACCTCATTGAACCGCACGATCTCTTCTACTTCCAGCCAACGCATGGGGTCTCCCCTTTGTGATTTATTCGTTGTCGTGATCGTTGTCGCAATCGCAATCGAATTCGATCCGAAAAAACGATTACGACAACGATCACGATAAAAGACTGAAACTGCAACGTGAAGCCGATCAAAAACCTTCAGATGCAAGACGTCAAAAATAATTATTAATTACTAATTATTAATTCCTAATTGCCCGCTT
>RPPU01000179.1 GCA_003819975.1 Desulfobacteraceae bacterium | reverse complement strand
GGAAAATTGCCATGAGAATGCACGTCGAAATCAAACCGGAAATGTTGCGTTGGGCGCGCGAAAGAGCCGGAATCGAACTTGGCGCGCTTTCCAAACGTTTTCCCAAATTACGTGTTTGGGAACAAGGCAAGGAATATCCGACCCTAAAGCAGGTGGAGAGCTTTGCCAAAGCCATGCATGCTCCTATCGGCTATCTTTTTCTCCCGGAACCACCTATCGAACGGATACCAATTCCGGATTTCCGATGCGCAGGCTTCCCGGATTCCGAACCATGAGGTCGAGCGCTGGTGCAACCGGGTTGCCGTCGAACTTTTGGCGCCGCTTGCGGTTTTGCAGGAAGAATATCAAGCAAGCAATGCTGGATACCTTCCGCGAACTTGGGCGCAGTTTAGGGGTGGCTGATGGCGTGCTTGCTTGATATTACGTTTCGATATATGATCCTTTGCAAGACGGATTTGTTATGAATCGGCGCGCTTATCCTGATATCGCATAATCGTTACTTGGAGGATCTATGCCGACTTTGCAGTTTAAAGGCAAAAATATCATCTGGAACCATCATCTTTCCATCCCTTATCATACGCTGGATGAGGTTGAAAAACTCGATTTTCGGCCTGAAAAGGCGAAAGGCAACCTGATTATCGAAGGGGACAATCTTCTTGCGCTGAAAGCCTTGCTTCCGCAATATGCCGGAAAGATCAAGTGTATCTATATTGACCCGCCGTATAATACCGGAAATGAAGGATGGGTATACAATGACAATGTAAACAGCCCCATGCTGAAAGAATGGCTGGGAAAAGAGGTCGGCAAGGACGACTTAACCCGCCATGACAAATGGCTTTGCATGATGGTGCCGAGGTTAAAATTATTTAAAGAGCTTCTCTCAAACGATGGAATTATAGCAATATCAATAGATGATAATGAAGTTGCCAATCTATGTATGATTATGGATGAGATATTTACTGAAGAAAATAAATTGGCTGTAGCGCCTTGGTTGTCCGAGCCTTCTGGAGGAAAAGAAAAAACGGGCTTAAGAGGTGGCCATGAATATCTTATTATTTATCATAATGGCAACATCTCCAAAATCACTCAAGAGGAAATTTCAACCGGCGAATTGAATTTAAAAGATAAAAAGGGAATGTATCGAAAAGGGCGCGAATTACGAAAATGGGGAGGAATCTCTCTTCGAGAAAACAGGCCGAACCAATTTTATCCGCTTACTGCGCCTGATGGAACAGAAGTTTACCCGATCCGTAATGATGGGAAAGAGGGCCATTGGCGTTGGGGAAAAAACAATCAAAAGATTATCGATTCAAGAAAAGATATTGAATATTTTTATTGGGAAAAATGTAAATATGATGAGGGGAAGTCTTATAAAGGTGAGAAAGAAAGATGGGTTCCATTTGAAAAGATTCGAGATAAAAAGAAGAGCGTTGGCTGGAGTACTTGGTTGGCAACAGTTGGTTATAATTCCGACGCAACTCGTGAATTAAAGGAACTCTTTGGCGAAAAAGCCTTTGACACACCTAAACCAACCTCCTTAATTCGTTGGTTTATTTCATTGCACGACGATGATGATGCGATCATTCTCGACTCCTTCGCCGGATCCGGCACGGCCATGCATGCCGTTATGGACTTGAACAAGGAAGACGGCGGCAACCGCAGGTGCATTCTCGTTCAAATGACCGAGGCGACGGAAGCGGAGCCCAAGAAAAACATCTGCAAGGACATCACCCGCGAGCGAGTGAAACGGGCGATTGAAAAGTTCGGCTATGATGAGGGTTTTCAGTATCTCCGGGTCGGCATCCCGCTTGACGCCGAGACTTTGCTGTCGGGCAAGCTGCCGACGTTCAAGCAATTTGCGGACTATGTATATTATCTTTGCACGGGCGAAAGCCTAAAAAATAAATCCGCTGTAAATGAAAAAACCTATTTTGTCGGCGAATGCAACGGGAGCGTCATTTATCTGGTGTACAAACAGGATTTCGATGCCCTCACCCGCATGGCGCTCAACCTGAGCCTGGCCGAAAGAATCGTCAATGAACATCCAAAAAAGAGAATCATCGTGTATGCCCCGGCCTGCTTTCTTGAAGAAGATTATATGCGAGAGAAAAGCATCGATTACGTCGGGATTCCTTATAATCTGTTCAGGCGGGCGGGAGCATAGCCATGTTCCTGAAAAACTACCAGGTTAAGGTCGTCAGCGAACTAAAGGCCTTTTACGGCAAAGCCCGTGAAACCAAAGACGCGTTTGATAACGCCCGGAAAACGCTTCCTTCGGAAATGCGCCATACCTTAAATTGGGTGCAGACCGCTTTCCAGACGACCGGCAAGGATTATAAAGACCGCTGTACCAACGGCTTAGGCGAATATTATCCGCGCATCATCATGAAAGTGCCGACCGGAGGCGGTAAAACCCTGCTCGCCGTGGAAGCTATCCGCGAATACCAGAACCTTTTCGCCCGTAAACGCACGGGTCTTGTCGTATGGATTGTCCCCAGCGAAACCATCTACTCCCAAACCTTACAAAAACTCAGGGACAAGGCCAATCCATTGCGCCAGCTTCTCGACCAGTCCAGCGGCAATAAAACCTTGATTCTGGAAAAAGGACAGCGTTTAACCACGCATGACATCGAGGAAAATCTTGTCATCCTGTTTGTCATGATCCAATCCATAAGCCGGCAGAACGGCAAGGAAGCCCTTAAGGTATTTCAGGATTCAGGCGGTTTTGAGAGTTTTTTCCCGCCGGATAACCGGTACGATCTGCATGCGGAGTTGTTGAAGGAGTGTCCGAACATCGACCTGCTGTCCGAGATCGGCCCGATTGTTAAAACAAGCCTGGGAAACGCCATCCGTTTGTCAAAGCCGTTTATCATCATCGACGAAATCCACAGGGTTTTTTCCGAAATGGCGCGTAAAACCATTGATGGACTCAATCCGGAAATGGTGCTTGGGCTTAGCGCCACGCCGAAAGCGGAAATGAACATCCTGGTGACTATTTCCGGCCTGGAACTGAAGGATGAGGAGATGGTCAAGCTTGACATGCATATTATTCCGCCGTCGGGCCGCAAGGAAGACGACTGGAAGACCATGCTGCAGGAGATCAAAGCCCATAGAGATTTATTGGAAAAAAAGGCCGGTAAATACCGCCAGGATGCGGGGCTGTATATAAGGCCTATTGCGCTTATTCAAGTCGAGGCCACGGGGAAAGACCAGCGCGGGAGAGGCCGGGTTCACAGCCTGGATGTCAAAGAATTCTTGCAGGAATTGAAGATCAATCCCGATGAAATCGCCGTTAAAACGAGCGCGCAGAACGATATTGAAGACGTGAACCTATTCGCCCGGGATTGCAACATCCGCTATCTGATCACCAAAGAAGCTTTGCGTGAAGGGTGGGATTGCTCTTTTGCCTATATTCTCGGCGTTATTCCGAACGTCAATTCCGACACGGGCATTACCCAGCTTGTGGGTAGAATTCTGCGTCAGCCTTTTGCCCGGAAAATAGGCATTCCCGAACTGGACGAAAGTTATGTGTATTATTCCAAGGGCGACACGCGGGCCATTCTTGAAAGAGTCGACGCCGGGTTTAGAAACGAGGGTTTGGAAGATCTCATCTCCAAAATCAAAGTGCAGGATAATGAGGCCATCAATCCCACCAAGAAAGTCAAAATTCGCCGGGAATTTCGTGCAAAGTATGAAAGCGCGTTTTACCTGCCGGTTTGGGTCATGGTCGACGATGGAAACGGCAAGCGCCGTTTTTCATACGAATTGGACATCAAGCCGTATATCGACTTTTCGTCATTTAAAATCAGCGATTCCATCATGGACCGTTTAACCGCCTCTTTCAGCGCCGAAACAAAGGAACGGCAGTCGATCGTCGTAACGCTTGATAAGCAAAGCAAGGTTGCCGCGAGTTATGAATTTTCCGAAGTGAACGGGGCAAAAGAAATTAATATCGATTATCTGACCAGGCGTTATACCGAACTGACGGAGAATCCTTTTTATGCCCGGCGCTTGGCGGCCGCACACACAGAAAAGCTTACCGGGAGATTCGGCAAAGCGCGGGTTGAAGAAAACTTCGGCTATATCTGCGCCTTTCTGTATGCGCTTCTTTCCGAGGAAAAATCGAAAATCGAGGAACGTTTTTTTCTCGATCAGGTCAAGGCAAAAAAAATCGTGCTTGCCGTTTCAGACGATCCGGCGCTCAAATATAAGATACCCGATGAGGATCATATCGTTGTCGGACGCGTTCCGAATCCGTACAAATATTATCTTTTCGATGATGTGGATATCATCTCCATGAACTCCCTGGAGCAGAAAATAGGCGATATCCTCGATAAGCAGGAAAAAATTCTCTGGTGGTTCAGAAATAAAGTCACGAAACAATGGTATTCGATACAGGGGTGGCAGGAATACAAGATCAGGCCGGATTTTGTGGCCGCCAAAAAAAATGAAAAAGGCGAGATGGAAATCGTATATATTCTTGAAAGCAAGGGGGAACATTTGTCGGGCAATGCCGACACGGTTTATAAGAAAAAAGTGCTGGATGTTATGACCGATCAGAATAAAAAGAAAGCGATCCGCCGTTATGAGCAAATGGAACTCCCTTTCGGCGGGCTTAATGACAATGTCGAATTTTATCTGGTTGAGCAAGGCAAGGAAGATCAGGATTTGAAGAAGTTTTTTAAGTAGAAAGCATACAAGCCCGCATGGTTTTATATTTATTCGGGATATCAAGCCCGGAATCACCTCCCGCATTTTATGGCGCAATAGTCAATCACCACCCGTTTTTATTAAAAAATTTTCATATTTATTTTTTGTTGAATCCATGCCGTGTTTGGATTTGTTCGATCTATTTTTAATTGGAGCGCAAGAACCGGATAGCAGCCGAATTAGATAAGCCTTAAAATGAGTCAAATTCAAAGAAGGATTTTAAAAGGCATGAAATCGTTTTTATCCGATGATAAACGTTGGCGGGCTTTGGTAAAACGCGATCCGGAGGCTCTGGGTGCATTTTATTACGGCGTGTTGACGACGGGTGTTTATTGCCGGGCCGGGTGCCGGTCGCGCTTGCCCAAGCAAGAGAATGTGCGCTTTTTTAATACTTGTGATCAGGCGCAAAAAGCCGGTTTTCGCCCCTGCCGGCGTTGCCGGCCGGACATTCCGGTCGGGAACCCGTTGCGGGTCAAGGCTGTCCTGGAGGCTTGCCGGTTCATTGAAAAAGCGGAATCGCCGCCTTCGTTGCAGGAGTTGGCGGATCAGGCCGGACTAAGCCGGTTTTATTTTCAAAGACTTTTTAAAAAGATCGTGGGGATCACGCCTAAGCAGTATGCGCTGGAAAAACGATCAAACCGGATGCGAGAGCATTTACAAAAAAAGAAGACGGTCACGGAAGCGGTTTATCAAGTCGGGTTTGCTTCGAGCAGCCGTTTTTATGAAAAAGCAGCGGATATCCTGGGCATGAAACCCGCGGCCTATCAAAACGGCGCGCCGAAACAAGCCATCCGTTTCGTTGTTGCGCCATCCCGGCTCGGATTGGTGTTGGTGGCTGCGACCGATAAAGGCATCTGCGCCATTGAGTTCGGCCATTCGCCGGAGGCGTTGCAGGAGCAATTACGGCGGTGCTTTCCTAAGGCGGAATTTCAGGAACCGGATCCGCATTTCAAAGCCATGATCCAACAGGTCCTGGCTTTTCTGGAAAGCCCGCGCCAGGAACGTTTTGATTTGCCGTTAGATATCCAAGGCACGGCTTTTCAACGGCAAGTCTGGCTGGCTTTACAAAAAATTCCATCCGGCTCAACGGCAAGCTATAAAGAGATCGCGACTCGGATCGGCCGGCCCCAAGCCGCGCGGGCCGTGGCCCAGGCCTGCGCCGCCAATCCGGTCGCGGTGGCCATACCCTGCCACCGCGTGGTGCGCCGCAACGGGAAACTCGGCGGTTATCGCTGGGGAATTGAACGCAAGCGCAAGCTTCTAAGCCGGGAACAAGCAGGCAAGTAAAAGCCGGAATGATTAGACGGCGCAAGTCGCGACTATATAAGGAGATCCTCCATGAAAAGAGTGTTTGCTCCGGGGTGCGCTCTGATGATCTATAAACCCGAACTGGCGCAAAGGATGTTTGATTTTTTAAACCAAGCTTTCGGCAAAATGGAAGAAAAAATAATCCTTGCCATAGACCAATAAAAGGTCTAAATTATGGTCAAAGATAAGGAGTAAAATTTATGAAACTCAGCGAATCCGTAAAGCCGATCAGTTATCTCAAGGCGCATGCTTCGGAGATCTTGAGGGATGTCACGGCGAATCAAAAAACTATGATTATCACTCAAAACGGTGAAGCCAAGGTTGTCTTGCAGGATGTGCGGGTCTATGAACAAACCCGCGAAAGTCTGGCTTTGTTAAAAATTTTATCAATGAGCAAAAAACATATGGAAGAAGGCCGTTTTAAACCGATGGGTCAATCTTTTCAGAATATTCGCAAAAGAATCCAGGAAAGAAAAGAAAGTTGAAATACAAGATATATATCATCGACGATGCCGAGGAAGATATTTATGAAATATATCATTATGTTTCTCTTTCCGATTCGATCGAGAAAGTGGAATCTCTAATCCAAAAAATTTATGAAACCTGTCTAAAGCTCGGGACGCTACCCAATCGCGGTCATGCGCCACCCGAATTGGAAAGAATTGGAATGCTGGAGTATAGGGAAATTCATTTTAAACCTTATCGAATCATTTACCAGGTCATGGAAAATGTAGTTTATATTCATTGCGTTTTGGATGGTAGACGCGATTTACAAGAGCTTTTGGAAATGCGTCTTATTCGATAGTCGGCGCGGTTTTCTTTAATTTATCCGAATCCGCACAAGCCGGAACCAAGTCTTTATGAAAATCATAACTCTTCGGAATAAAATCTAGCCTTTAGATAAAATCAATTCTGAAAAATTCTATTTTACAGGTCCGCAAAACGGTTTTTCGCGCCGGAAATCAGGCAAAAAGGGGGCTTCGTTATCGGCCTTTTTTTCTTCAGGAAACTGCACAAAAAGGTGTTCGAATCCCAGGTCCAGGGCATGTTGATAGACCTGATCGAACTCCGCGTGAGTCAAAGGCCGGTTAAGGTCCGGGTCTTTTTGGGTAAGCACGGGCCTATACTGCGACATGAGGCTCAGGGGCAGGCGCGGGCCGAATTCCAAAAACAGAGTGGTCAGGGCATCCAGGGAGTTTTGGATTTTGCCGGGTAAGATCAAGTGGCGGATCAGCACGCCTTTAGTGGCGATCCGATCCGCATCCGCCTGGGCGTCAAGAAAGCCTTTTTGTTTGACCATGACGCTGATCGCATCCAGGGCGATCTGGGGATAGTCCGGGCAGTTGGAAAGCCGGCGGGCTAATTCGGGGTCCGCGTATTTGTAATCGGGCAGATAGATGTCGCAAAAATCCTCCAACATTGTCAGCATCTCAACGGATTGATATCCGGAACAGTTCAGTACCACGGGCAGCCGTAATCCGTTTTGCCGCAGGCGTTCCACTAAATGAAACACATAGGGAAAAAAATGATCCGGGGTCACCAGGTTGAGATTATGGACCTGGTGGGCGCCGATCATTTCGGTAACTTTCAACAACAAGGCGTCCATACTGACAAGCGTTCCCAGGTTATCCCGTGAAATTTGATAATTCTGACAAAACCGGCATTGCAGGGAACAACCGGAAAAGAAAACGGTGCCGGACCCGTTTGTTCCGGTCAAAGGCGGTTCTTCGCCGAAATGAGGGCCGATATAGCCCACGCGCAGTCCGGCGCTTTCACCACAATAGCCCTTTGGTCCGGAAGGGCGCAGGTTCAAGCGATTCACCCCGCATTGTCTGGGGCATAAATTGCATTTTTCAAATAATTTCAACAGATTGTTAGGTAAGTCCAAAAATTGGTACTCCCGGTTTTTTTGGCAGTTTAGCATAGAACCCGAAAGAACAGCAGATGAAATAGACTTAGATGCTTGCTTAACCCTAACGTTGCATTAAAAAGAATACGATTTCTCCTCGCTGCGCTCGTCGAAATGACGTCGGAGGTAATATCGTCCTCAGTTAATGAACAACATTGATCATGTCATTTCGACCGCAGGGAG
>RPPU01000178.1 GCA_003819975.1 Desulfobacteraceae bacterium | reverse complement strand
ATCCCACCCGATCGGGATTGCCCAAATTGATCAGGTAACCGTCATGCGGCAGGATGACTTCGGGCTCAATATGGTATTTTTGACAATTTTGTTGAAAAGATTCGATTTGATCGACGGATAACGGTTTCGTCTGCCACTGTTTTTGATTTTTAGTGAATAAAGCAAAGGCCCGGGCCTTGATTTCAGAGGCTCGTCCGGGAGCCGTTTCCACTCCGCCGGCCGCGCTGACATGGGCGCCGACTCTCTTCATTTTTTTCCGTCCCCGCCTAACAAAAGATACTGCCGGTATATTGCCACACTCTGCCGGCGCGGGTCAAGCCCGGCCGTTTGATTCCCCGACAATCCCGGAAAGGCAAAATTGTTCTTAAAATCAGTTAGTTGTTTTGTAGATTAAAAAAGGTGTCCGGTTTAATTTTAAGAAAATTTTATCCTTTGAACAAATAACGCTTAACGGATTATGTTATTATTCCCATCTAATAAGTCATATTAATGAGATCATATTTCCGATAAATCGCAAAGCATCACCCTGGAGGATGTAAGTTATTTTTTTTATTTTTTTATATGACTAATCCCATAGACTAAGGAGGATAATATGATTCAAGCCATTTCTAATCGATTTCGGGAATCGCCGGAACAAACTTAAGCGGGCGGCCGAATCATTTCAGCCGGACCGAACCGGCCCGGCTGAAAATTCCGCGGCTATCCGCGCTGATTTGGAATCGGGAAAGTTTTTTTAACGTCGACTGCCGTGAGGAAGGCGTCCCGCAATTTTCAAATTCTTTAAATAAACGGCTGTTAATATTCCTGCCTTATAACTTGACAATTGACCGGACGTCTTCCCATGATAAATCACGGAACATTATTACATACCGACCAAAATACGGGGCGCGGATAATAATAATAGAACGTATAGGTCGTCATTTTGCTGAGATCGATGGCCTTGCAGGAACGGTCATATTCATATTTGCAGTAGTTCTTGCATTTTTCATAATTGCTTGGGTTGTTTTCACTGTCATCCTGGCAATCGTCCAGGCAGTTTTTATACGCCGGATAATTACATTGCTGCGGCACATAATCAATGGTTACCACATATCGATCGGTCCACATACCCATGTAAAAAGAGGCGGAATTGTAATTATCGGAGCAATTATTCGGAAAACTGTAACTGGTCCCTTCCATTCTGCTTTGGCATCTCTGATTGCTGTAAGAGCCGGTGGTTTCAAATGTAACGACGGTTTTAATGGTCGCCGAGACCGATTGTGAAAACCCGAAGGTTCGGCAGGTTGTTTTCGTTTCTTCCTGGGTAGAGGTCATTCCGTCCGCAACCGATGCCAAAAATTTAATATCGCTTACGGATCCGTATCCCGATGTGTCCAATTCCGTTTTCCTGATGCGGAAAAAATACATTCGATTGTTTATTTTTATCATGTTTTTGAAACCCGACGTGGAATTGGCCGGCCATACCGGGCCGAGCGTCGACCGGATGGACCGCGCGTCCCCCTGGATTTGGGTCGAATTTCCGAAATAATTTTCCAATTCAGTTATGCTGTTGAATTTGGTCGGAATCGACTGTGCCGCCGCAACGAAAGTCGTCAGTGCAAAACAAGCAAAGCCGACCAAAAAAAAATTAACCGTTTTCATCTTTTCCTCCTTAAGAAAAATCATGTTGCTGTTGATAATTAACGCGTGCATAATGCCCGATCGAACGATTCCATCGGGAACCCCAACCGCAAAACAAGGATCATTCACCTCCTTTCCAAACCGTTGCAAGGCGATTCCAAATCCGAATATTCCCATTCGCGCATATTGCCGCATATTTTTTGAATAACCGCGCAAAAGTCGCGAATAGTTTACCGACCGGGCTTTTTAGTGAAAAAAGCGGATTTTATGATTTCTTACCCGACCCATCGAAAAAAAGCCTGATTATTTTACTCTAATGATGGCTTCAGCGCCTCCCAAACGCCCTGAATAACACCCGCAAAATCAAATATACCGGCCTTACAAAAATGCTCCGGCAAAAGGGGCAGACAAATAATACCGGGCTTTCTTGAGGGATTTTCTATTTGGCTTCTAATCAAGCATTATTTGTCTGCCCCTTTTGCCGGAGCCCCCCGGATGCCCGCAATGATGAGCGCAATTTCCCATACTTAAAGTCACAAATAGGTTACACGCGGGATGAAATAAATAATTTTCTTGATTTTTACTCTATTCTCACGCCATCCAAGTACAGTTTTCCGTTTGCAACCGGACTGGAAGCGGTGTTGGACAAATAGACCCGGATGTATATCTCCTTAACGTTCTTGAGCACATCGTCCGCCGGCCGCGCCACTCCCGTGTTGGGATTGTCGGCCCGCGCCCATTGCTCGCTGAAATTCGCCGCCTCCAGGGTGACGGTCTTGCCGGCTCCCGTGTTGTTCGCGAGCCAAAGCTGTCCGCCGGATGTTCCCGAACGGGTCTGATAAGTAACGTTTACGCCGTTCTCCTGAACCGTGAAAGCCAGGTTCACGCCGATGGCTCTTCCCGTATTGTTGTAGGCATAATAGGTCCAATTTTTCATGGGCTGCAGGTTCAACGGGGTGTCGCTGCCGTATATTTTCTTAATGCCGTACCAGCCGTCGCCGGCATAGACCCATTTGAAATTCTGCCATTTGCGCGTGTTGATGGTCAGCAGCAAACTGTACAGACCGTCGGAAGCATGGAGCTTCACCCTGGATTGCGCCACAGCCCAGCTCACCGGTTCCAGGTCCCCCCAGCCCTCGTTGTTTTTCTCAAAATCGTGAAACAGCGCATAAAACGGGATTGCTTCCTGTCCCTCGAAAAGAAACAGGCGCATAAGTTTCATCCCCGCGGCAACATAATCGTCCACGGCATCTTGCGCGGTTTGACGAGCGTAACCCACCGGCCAAGTCGGATACAGGGGATTGGGCCCGAAATCGTGCCGATAAGCGCCGGAGAGCCAGGAGAGGTTCGTGCCGGCCAAAAAATCCGGATGGCCCGCATAGGATGCGAACACACTCATGACCGGCCGCCACGATCCGTTCGCGTTCAAATGGGTGTGCTTGTCCGTGGAACCGGCGTAATTATAGTACCAGCTCAAGGCGGCCGCATAACCCGCGCTTTCGGCATTGGCCAAAGCCTGGCTTACGGAGTTGTATTGCAGCGTATCGTCCCAGGCTGCGCCCGCTTGCCCGCATTCGCCCAACACAACCGGTATTGTCACGCCCAGTTGCTGGGCCGTGGGAAAAGCCGGATGCGGCGCATCGTGATAATAATGAAAGTCTACGAAATCGAAACCGAGATTATTGAAGCGCCCGGCTTGGATGTTGGTCCAGTTGTGCCATCCCGACCCGGCTGAAACTTTGATATCAGGATTGTAAGCATGAATCGCGGTCGTGCAGGTTTTCAGAAAATTCCGCATCTCATCCCAGGTCACGCCCCAGGCCGCCCAATTCCCGGTGTTGCCCGCGATCATGGCCTCGGGTTCATTGACCAGGTCCACGCCCCAGATCGTGCCGCTCGCGTTATAGCGTTGCAAAAAGGGAAGCAGGACATTGTTGATGAAGCTTTCCGGTTTGCGCACAATCTCCGCTCCCAGGGCGCGGTGTTCGGGATAATGGGAATAATGATTCCCGTCCAGAAACGTCACATAGAGCTTGACGTCGGAGGGTTGCACGACCCCGAAGATGAAGTCGTCCATGTTCTGCCAAAAAAGGGGGTCTACCTCCTTGAAATACCCGGCCGTGGCGCGAACGGCGCTTACGGAGTCGCTCGGAACCGAAGACCCGCCGCTGTTTTGAAGGGCATAGGCGGCGGTGCCGTGACCGGGGCGCCCTACTATGGTGAAAACGCAGAGAAGACACAGCAAAAAAATGGTTTTTTTGGACATATCCGTCTCTCCTTTTAAAAAACTTTTCGGCGCTTGGCTCCGCAAGATCGACAAGATGTTGTCGATCCGAAAAGCAACACATCCAGCGCCCTATTTTTATCGGTCCGCTATCTTTTCCATGTTAAACATGCGGTTGCCGCCGACTAATCGAACCGGTGATAAGCCGACACAAAAGCATCCCCCCGGCCCTCATAAGGTTGCCCGTCGAAAGATGCCGAAGTATACCCCGTGATGGAATAATTTCCGTTTGTGTCGGCGCAGATGGCTTGCCCCCAATCGCTGCCCGAACCGCCGATGAATTTTGTCTTCACCCATTTTCCGGCCGGAGTGTATTTCAGGATAAAAGCATCGCACTTGCCTTTGACGGTTTGACCGCCGAATGAAGAGTGCGTGGTGCCGACAACAAAAACCCCATGGCTGTCCGCCGCCACGCCGTTACCGTATTCCTTTTTAGTCCCGCCGGCGAAGCGGGTCCAACGCCACTCAATCTGTTGCGAATCGTCCGACGCCTCGGTAATCACATATTTCATCAACACGACGTCCTTCAAGCCCTTGCACGTTTGATAATCGAAATTCGCGCTTTCAACAAATCCGGTGACATAAAGGTTATAGTCTTCGTCCATATAACTCGGATCGATCGCCACCCCAAAAGCCCTTTCATGGCCGCTGCTTCCGCGCAATTGCGTCCATTGATGATTGCCGTCCGCATCATATTTGGAAATAAAAATATCAAAATCGCCGTACCCGTTTTCTCCGTTAAACACGGGGGATTTGGTTGCTCCCACAATGTAAATATTGTCATATTTGTCAACGGCTATGTCGTAGGCCTGATCGTCTTCCGGCCCTCCGATCATCTTCGCCCATTTGCGCGTGCCCGATTCGTCCAGTTTGATTAATATCGCATCAAAATCACCGTGATTTTTACTTCCATACAATGAAGAAGAATAGGAATAACCCGTGATATAAATATTATTATTCGAATCAAGCGCAATACCCTTTGCGACGTCTCGATGGTCGCCGTTCAAATAGGTTATGAACAATCTTTCATTGTCTTGATTCCAACCTTCGACGAAGATTGCGCGATCGTCAAAACCGGCCATGCCGGTATAGTACACATCATTGTTTTCGGCAATAACGATATCGCTTCCGAAATCTTCAGCGCCCGCGCCGCTTCCGGTTTCCCAGACAAGTTTTCCCGCCCCGGCCGGCTCGTACCTGGCAAGAAATTTATTGCTGCCCTGAGTTCCGGTGATATACACATCCCCATGGTTGTTGTCCACGGCAATGCCGTATCCGATATCAAAAAGAGAAGAATTATAAAACCGCGTCCAGGGCGACATGGCGGCATAAGCGACCTTCCGCAGCGTTTCTTTGAATAAAATATTGTCGGCAAATAACGCTGACAACGCCAGGCCTGCCAAGCAGATAGCACATAATGATAATTTCTTAATTGTTTTTCGACGGTTCGCCATATTCGTCTCTCCCTATGAAAATCTTTTCAGCGCTTTTCACCGGAACTCCTGTTCCGGCCGGCCCAAGCTTCATTTTCCGGCTTCATTCATTGCCGGAATGAATTTTTTGATCCCGCGTTTCGCGGGATCAAAAAAAATTATTGTTGCTGAAACACTACGATCAACTGATCGAAGTAATACGTATGCGGCACCTCCCAATTGCCCCAAATGCCGACCGCGACCCACAGGAAGCCGTCCTTATCGGCGGTGACAAAATTATTAATATAATCTTTATACAGCCACGTAAAACCGTCTTTTCCGCCGTTGCAGGTATCGCCCCGATAAACGAGATCTTCCCTTGTTTCAGGGTTAACCGGGGTTGCGCCCGCGATGATCCGAAAGGCGCCGACCGGGGATTTGTCTCGGCTCGCCAGCCAGAACCGGATCGTGACCCGGTAGGTGCGGTAGGGTTCGAGCTTGAACGGCTTCTCGATCCAGATTTTTCCCGCGTCGTTAAGGTTGTTCAGATAATACTTCAGGGACCAAATTCCCCCGCCATAAGCCCCGTCCGTACTGCGCTTGATGCTCCAGTCGATCTTTCCCTCGTCGCCCAGTTGCAAATCTGTTGCATCTTTTCGCCAGCCCTGCATATCGTTTTCAAACGAATAGACATACACATCCGCGGCCGAATCGCCGGCGGACCCGAGCGCGAAAACCGAAATGCACATCAGAACCGTCGCTGCCATGGATAAACCCTTGTGGAACCTTAAATTCTTTCTCATTTTTTTTATTCTCCTTTATTGAATATAGATTATGCATCAGAGCGTTTAAGCCGGATTCGCCCGAAAGAAAATCTTTTTTTTGATCCCGCGTTTTTCGGGATCAAAAAAAATTATTGCCCTATTTTGAATAATGGAAAATCTCTATGCGCAAACGAATCGAAAACCTCGATCATGCTGAAATAATTCGGATCGAACAGCGGAACGGGGTTGCCCGCCGGACCCAGGCCGCCAAACAAGATGTTGCCCGATTGACCCAGAGGAAACATGCTTTGGATTCTTTCCGGGCCCCGGGGGCCCATCTCGACCGCTTGACCGTAAGTGGACCGCCAGCTGAAAGGCATGGTCCAGAGGGCTCCCAGGAGATCGTGGTTATAGCTGATTTCGCCGCGGGGCGCGTTCCACGGCCGCGGACCTAATTCGGCCAAGACCGCGTCCAAAGCGGCGACAATGATTCCTGAAGCCGTTGACGGTTTTCCCGTTCCGGCCGTGTCTTGAAACCAATCGTGTTGGTTGACCACGCCCGACGACCCGCCCGCCAAAGCGTGCAGCAATACGTTGAACAGGATATTGGGATATTCGTCGCGCCAGGTTTTAAGGACTTCCCCGGTCGTTGGATCGACAAACAACAATTCATCCGCGAAGGTCGCTTCCATGACCTTATCGACCCAGCGGTCAACGAGGACCCAGGCGTCGTGCCGCACGGTTCCAAAGGCCCATTGCGCGGGCCCGCCGGCCGGGAAATGGCCGTCCCACTTGCTGAGAAGATAAAGCGCCCTCAGCCTTTCCGGTGAAGGATCGCCCAAAACCGCCATGGTGAAATAAGGTCCCGCGTACTTCCAGGGATTGCCCCCTTCGCCCGGCGAATCCGTGGTCGCGATATTCAGGGCCAAGTCCCTTAACTCTTCAAACGTCAGGTTGTGGCGCGCCTTGAGATAATCCTGAACCGCGTGCGCCCGGTGAAAAACGCCGTATTGATATAAGGACAAAGCATTGTTCGTGTCGTAATCGGCCGCGGCTTTGTTGTTCCAGCCGCCGTAAAAACCCTGCCGCGGATTGAGATCGAAAGGCCGCGGTTTATACTGGTTGACCAGCCATTCCTGGGTTCCGTCGCCCAAAAGCGGCAGCCGGGTTTCAACGCCCGCCGGCCGGACCGGATCTTTTCCCGACATGATATAACCGATGGAACCGTCGCGGTGTGCAAAACAAAAATGCATGCTCATGGGAATTCGATCAACGGCCTGAACAAATTGTTTAATGTTTTTTGCTTTCGACATTTCCAGATTGGATCGTAAAAAGGAAAATTCCTGCAATCCCCAGTGGGCATACTTCCAGGAAAGAATGACATCTCCCGGGTTTTCCGGATCGTAAGGCAAAGGATAGACCACCGGTCCGTGCGCAGTCCGATATATCGGGATTGTTATATCTTCCGAGCCCGCGACTTTTATGGTTTCGATTCTGTGCAAGAATACCGCGGAAGGGTTTTCCGCGTAATAATCGACTGTGTGCCCCTGGCCGACTTGCATGGACCAGGCAAAATAGGGAGTCCGGCCGATCGCAATGGCGGGAACGCCGGCAAAATTCATGCCGGAAACCGCAAAGTCCGGGGTTTCGATGCTCCCTTCCGAAACAATCGCCGGGGCGGAGAACCCCATCTCCGGGCCGGAATAAAGAATCGGATGACCCGAGGCTGTTTTCTTTCCCGAAACCACCCAGGCGTAGCTGCCCATTTTATTCAGGTTTATATTGATTTTCTTTAAAACGTTTTCCCGAGTCCGCTTCCCGGCATGAATCTGTTGGACGGCTTTTTGAAGATCATGGCGCCGAAAGGGAACGGCCCTGTTAAAAGAATAACTCTGTTTTTTATATGTTTTCCGTTGCGGAATCATGGTCGGCGCATCCGGATCGTTGAGCCATCTTAAATCCTCGAACAAGCCGAACCCCTCCGCGGGTCCGAACTTGGCTTGCAATCCCTGCAGCAGCGCGGCATTATCGATTT
>RPPU01000177.1 GCA_003819975.1 Desulfobacteraceae bacterium | reverse complement strand
TAATGTTATTTTAGAAGAGGTTATTATGGAAGTGCGGTCAAGCATTGCCGAAGGGCAAACTATTGCGGAACCGCTTTCGGAAAACGACATTTTCCCCGGTATGGTCGTGCAGATGATTTCAGTAGGCGAAGCGACCGGTGCTTTAGATACGATGTTGAATAAAATCGCCGACTTTTACGATGCCGAAGTTGATGCGGCCGTAGGCGCGCTGACCGCCATGTTGGAACCTATTTTAATGGTATTTTTAGGCGGAGCAATCGGTGGAGTGGTCATAGCCATGTATCTGCCTATTTTCAAGATGGCGTCTGTAGTCGGCGGTTCATAGGGATGAAATGAATCTGACATGGTCAATCCCGGCCTCTCTATATCTCACGAGTTACTTAAAAAGCGCCTGCAAAAATTGATATTTTTAAGGGCGCTTTTCGCTTTTTCCCTTTTAGGCATTTCTTTATTTTTTCAGTTTAACAAAATACAGCTTGATTTTGTAAAAATAGGCATTTTTCATTACGGGATCATTGCCGCTATTTTCTTTTTAACGGCCTTCTATTTTTTTTATCAAAAGTTTTTCCAACCGATTGTGAAAATAGCCTATGTACAGCTGTTGCTCGACACCCTGATTGTGACCGCTATTGTTTATGCAACCGGCGGAATCGAAAGCCCGCTTTCTTTTCTTTATATTCTCACCATTATAACCGGAAGTATTATTCTGTATCGTAAAGGGGGCATGATTGTAGCTTCCAGCAGCAGTATCTTATACGGTCTTTTGCTCGATCTTCATTTTTATGGCGTTATTCAGCCGATCGGCAGCGGTATTTTCTATGTCATGGAGTACCGGAACACGTATATTTTGTTTCTTATCGTGATGAATATCGCCGCTTTTTATCTGGTCGCATTCCTGAGCAGTTACCCGTCCGAACAGGAAAGGAAGAGCAGAGTAGAGCTGCAGGCCAAGCAAGACGATATCATTAAGCTTGAAATTCTTAATGAGCGGATTATTCACAGCATCACCTCCGGTTTGCTTACCATCGATAATTTCCACCGCATCATTCTTTTCAACCCGGCGGCTGAAAAAATATTCAGCGTCAAGGCCGGCGAAGTGATCGGCTGCAATGCCCTTGATTTTTTTCCTTTTCTCGAACCCTACTTTAAAAATTATTCCGGCGGTTCCGATTTCAAAATTCAGCGGCCCGCGGTCTTTGTCGACGCCCCTTACCGCAATCAGGCCGGTCGGACACTTTTTTTGCGGTTTTCGATTTCCACTCTTGATTTTCCGGAGGGCAAAAGACGCGGATGGATTTTGGTTTTTCAGGATATGACCGAAATCAGGCAAATCGAAGAGGAGATGAAAAAAGTAGAAGGTCTGGCGATGGTGGGAGAATTGGCGGCCGGAATCGCCCATGAGATCAGGAACCCCATGGCTTCCATCAGCGGTTCGATTCAAATGTTGAAGGAAGGCTTGATGAAAGACGATGTGAACAGTCGCTTGATGGAAATTGTTTTGAGGGAAATCCACCGATTGAATCATCTGGTAAATGAGTTTTTATTGTTTGCACGACCGAAACAAAACGATACTCAGGAGTTCGATTTGCATCAAGTGATTGCCGAATCATTGGATCTTTTTCAAAATAGCGAGAAAGCCAGCGATAAAATCGAGATCAAAACTCAGTTGTCTGGATCGCGTATGATTAAGTCCGATCCCGAAAAAATAAAACAAGTATTATGGAATTTGTTGCTTAATGCCAGGGAAGCGATGCCCGACGGCGGTTGTTTGTGGGTCGGCACGGAATTGCTAACCCATCCGGAAAAGGGCGGATCGGGACAAGAAAAAGTGCAAATTACCATCCGTGATACAGGCAAAGGCTTCAGCTCGGAAGCCCTGTTGCATCTTTTCACGCCTTTTTATACGACCAAAGAAGGCGGTTCGGGCCTGGGGCTTGCCATCGTAAAGAGAATCATCGAAGGTTTGCAAGGCAAAATCAGCGGTCGCAATCATTCAGCGGGAGGCGCTGAAATTATAATTTTTCTTGATCTTTTACCCCAGTCATGAACCGGCTAAATGTTTTTTTGTAGGATCAAAAAAACATCCATTCGGGCCAACCGGAACAGGAGTTCCAGTGTACCGGAACAGGAGTTCCAGCGAAAAGCGCCGGAATAAGTCCGTACAATTGTCAGGCGATGATTATTAACATTTTTATTTTTTTACTTTGTGTCTACGCGTGTTTGTGGTGAAAATATCTTGACCCGAGGATATCTCAAAAGGCTGTTTTAAAAAAAAAGGATTTTTGAGATATCCTGCTTTGAGCGTCATTTCACTTTTGAGACACGAAGATGGAGGAACCGTTTACGAATGTCATTTTTTGATCAAGAATGGTTTGCCGGGATCAGTCGTCCCAGTCGCTATCTCGGCAATGAAATAAATCAAATAAAGAAAGAAAGAGAACAGATTGAGGTTTCGATCGCCCTCGCATTTCCCGATATTTATGAAGTGGGCATGTCGCACCTGGGTTTGAAAATTCTCTATCACTTGTTAAACAACCAGGAATGGATTGCCGCTGAACGTGTATTCTGCCCATGGACTGATTTGGAACAAGAGCTGCGCCAAAGAAGAATTCCTTTAAAATCCATCGAATCGGGTCAAGCCCTAAGCGATTTTGATATAATCGGGTTCAGCCTGCAACATGAATTATGTTATTCCAATGTCCTTACGATGTTGGATTTAAGTTGCATTCCTTTTTTGGCGAGGGATAGAAACGAATCTCACCCTTTAGTGATCGCCGGGGGACCGGCTTGTTATAATCCTGAACCGATGGCGGATTTTTTTGACGCTATGGTCATCGGAGATGGAGAAGAAACGGCACTGCAGATATGCCAATGCATCCGGAAATTCAAATCTCATGGAAAAATAATTAAAGAAGAAATTCTGCGGGCATTCGCCGCCATTCAGGGAATATATGTCCCTAAATTTTTTAAAACCCACTACGATGCAACCGGTCGGGTTGAAAGAATCGAACCCTTATTGAATCATCACCAAGAAATTAAAAAAGCCGTTATAACCGATTTGGACACCTATTCTTTTCCTACCGCTCCCATTGTTCCTTTTACGGAACTGATTCATGACCGTCTGGTGATTGAGATCGCAAGGGGTTGCACCCGAGGTTGTCGTTTTTGTCAAGCCGGCATGATCTACCGCCCCGTTCGGGAGCGCCATCCCGATTCCATATTGAAAATCGCTTCCGAAGCCCTGAGGTTGACCGGTTTTGACGAGGTTTCTCTGTTGTCTTTGAGCTCCGGCGATTACAATTGTATCGGCCCGCTGATTAAAACTCTGATGGATCAAAATTCAAAAGAGCGCATCGCCATCAGTTTGCCTTCTTTAAGAATCGATAGCTTGGATCCCGGGTGGTTTGAGCAAATTAAACGGGTTCGGAAAACCGGTTTTACCTTAGCACCCGAGGCGGGTAATGATCGACTTAGAAGGGTGATCAATAAAAATCTTACCCAGCCTGAAATTATCCAAACGGCGCAGGAAGTATATAAAGCCGGTTGGAAGTTAATCAAACTCTATTTTATGGTCGGCCTCCCGACTGAAGAAGATAGGGATCTTTTTGATATCGCGGCGCTGGTCAAAGAAATAACGGCCCTAACGCGGTCTCAAATAAAAAAGCCTTCTTTGCACATCAGTATTTCAACGTTTGTGCCCAAATCTCATACGCCCTTCATGTGGGAACCGCAGTTATCGATTGAAGAGAGCGAACGGAGGATTCGCCTGGTCCAGGAAAAACTCATGAAAACTAAAGTTCAGGTGAAATGGAACGATCAAGCCATGAGTTGGCTGGAAGGTATTTTTTCACGAGGCGATAGACGATTATCACGAGTGCTGGTCTTGGCATGGCGTAAAGGCGCCCGATTTGATGCCTGGCGGGAATTCTTTTATCATACGATTTGGAAGGATGCCTTGCATGATGCAGGAGTCGATCCTGATTTTTATCTTAAGCGTATCCGCTCGAAAGATGAATGCCTGCCCTGGGATCATATTCAAACCGGGGTGCATAAAAATTATTTTAAAGAAGAATATGCAAAAGCAATATCGGAAACCGCCACCGTTGATTGTCGTTTGGAATGTCATCATTGCGGAGTCTGTGATCATCAAATCATCAAACCGAAGTATGTCGAAAAAACATTGCGGGTTGTTGAAAAGATCGATACCGATTCGGAATTTGACGCCTTTCAGCCCAAAAAGTACCGATTGGTATTTTCCAAGAGAGGTGATTTAAGATATCTGAGCCACCTTGAACTTGGGCGGTTGTTTGGCCGGGTTTTTAAAAGAGCCGGATTACGCATGATTTTTTCGCAAGGGTATCATCCCTTGCCAAAAATATCTTTTTACTCCGCGCTGCCGGTCGGCATCGAAAGTCTGCAGGAGACGATCGATATTCAGATCCATGATCATTTGCATTTATCCGAAGATCGCTTAAAAGAAACCATCAATCGACAGATGCCCGCGGGCATTGCGGTTCAAGCCGTAACCGATATTACGCGAGAACTGAAATCTTTGAAATTGCAGGAAACCGAATATGTGATCCGCCACAAAGAACTCCTGTGGAATCCCGCGCATTTGGAACGGTTTTTGGCCGCTCAAGAATATTCCATCACCAAAAACGGTAAAAACGGAGCGCAGATTATCAATGCCCGCCCTTTGGTCAAAGACATTTTTTTGGCCTCTCCGGATAGTATCCGGCTTTGTTTGAAGCACTCTTCTGCTTCTGAATTGAAGGCCAGTGAAATGATCGCAGGGATTTTTAATCTTTCAGAAACGGTTAGGAATGAGTTGAAAATTATAAAGATCAAACAAGTTATCGGATAACGGGCGGAAAGAGGAATCCGGCGTTGGCGGAGAATGATTCCCGGTCTGCTCACGAAGGCCGGGAATCTGAAATGGCCATTTTAAATTCGTAACATTCACCTAAGGGGATATCCCATGAGCACTGAATTAATTATAAATTCCAGATCGCAAGAAACCAGGGTGGCTCTGATTGAGAATGGAGTCGTGGTTGAACTCCATATTGAACGAAAAACCGGTCAAGAACTGATCGGTAATATTTATAAAGGGAAAGTGGTCAGGGTTTTGCCGGGGATGCAAGCGGCTTTTGTGGATATCGGTTTGGAACGCAGCGGTTTTTTATATGTTTCGGATGTCCATAAAGATTTGCTTAAAGTCGAGAAAACGTTGATTTCCAATAATCTCGAATCGGAGAACGGAGATGAGCCCGTTCAAGGATTCGAACAGTCGGAGAACGTGGCCTATGAGGAAGTCACTTTCCATATCGAAGATCTGCTCCGTGAAGGTCAGGATATTATGGTGCAAATATCGAAAGAACCTTTGGGAACCAAAGGAGCCCGACTCACGTCGCATATTTCGCTGCCCGGCCGTCATCTGGTGCTTATGCCCACCGTGAATCATGTGGGAATTTCCAGAAGGATAGAAGACGCGGCGGAAAGAGAACGACTTAAAATTCTTATACATGATATTAGGCCGGACAACGCCGGCTTCATTGTGCGAACGGTTAGTGAAGGAACCGATAAGGAAAAATTCAGATCCGAAATGGATTTCCTTCTGAAATTATGGGACAATATTCAAGACAGAATGGCTAAGAACCCATCACCCGGACTTTTGCATAAAGATTTGAACATTTCTTTACGATCCGTTCGCGATTTATTCACTCGTGAAGTCGACCACTTGATTATCGATTCAAAAGAAGAATATGATCACGTGATGCAATTTATTGAAACATTCACTCCAAGTTTAAAGCATTCGATCAGGCTTTACGATGGTGTCTATCCGATCTTCGATACGTACGGTATTGAGATGGAAATCTCACGGGCCTTGGAAAAAAAAATCTGGCTCAAATCGGGCGGTTATATCATTATCGAACTGACCGAGGCTTTAACCGCCATCGATGTTAATACCGGCAGCTATGTCGGCACAAGAAATCTTGAGGAAACCATCTTAAAAACTAATTTGGAAGCCGTTAAAGAAATAGCCTATCAATTGCGTTTAAGGAATATCGGGGGACTGATCGTCATTGATTTCATCGACATGGAAAAGAAAGCCAATCGCGATCGGGTTTTCACAGCGTTAAAAGAAGCCCTCAGCAAAGATAAGGCGAAAACCCATATTGTGCGCATGTCGGAATTGGGCCTTATCGAAATGACCCGAAAACGGACGCGTGAAAACCTAAGCCGATTATTGTGTGAGCCTTGTTTTTACTGCGCCGGACGCGGCACGCTCAAATCAAAAAAGACCATTTGTTACGAGATTATCCGGGATATTGAAAGAGAATTGACCGGTAGCAAAAGTGCGGATGATATTTACATCCATGTCAACCCGGAAATCGAGAATATCCTTAAAGAAGAGGAACAGCAATATATTATTGAATTGGAAAAGCGAGCCGGGCAACGTATTATTATTCTATCCGATCGGGACCTTCATCTTGAACAATATGAAATCAGTTTGTAAATTCTGTTTTTTGCGGGTGCATTTACTGGAAATGCCCAAATTGATCCATATTTAGCATGATATTTTTTATTTGACATTACATTGCTATTTTGATATATTTTTATTTAATTAATATAATTTTTAATATATTATCTTTAAAGTAAATGATTAAAAAAGAATTATATATCGACTCTATCGTGGGCGCGTTGTTTCTTTTTCTTTTTATTGGTCTTTCCCACTTCTCCATGCCCATTTTTGAGGCGATGGACCGAAATATTTTTGACCTTGGCCGGCACTTACCCTTTTCATCCGGAGGGACCGATCGCCCTAAAGTCACGCTAATAGAAATTGATGATCCAAGCCTCTTAAAATTCGGACCGTTGCCGTGGTCTCGGCAAATGATTGCGGACGCCATTGATAAGCTGCAGCATGATAACGCTAAAATCATTGCTCTTAATATTCCTTTGGCGGATCCACCCCATCCTCCGGGTTTAAAAGACCTTGAGGATCTTCATGAAAAAATAAAGGTCTATTCCTCGGGTAAAGAGGAAGAACAGGCCGTTTCTTGGATACTAGAAGATATTAAGCGGATCGAAGATAAATTTGACGCCAATCAAAAACTGACCAAAAGCATTCAGAACAGCGGCAATGTGATTTTAGCTGTGTACCGGAAAAACGACCGCTTACCAAACAGCATTTCGAATAGTGAAGAGTCGTTTTTAAATGATAACCTGATGGTTCGGTCCCAGCTCACCCCTGACAATTTTAAAAATATTCCCAACGTGGAAAAGCTCGTTTTCCCCCCCGCGGAAATCATGCAGCCGGCTGCCGGGATGGGATTTGCCGATTCCTTATTCGGAAGATGGGGCTATCGATCTCATCCTCTTTTTTACCGCTATCGCAACTTTTTTTTACCCGGCTTGCCGTTCAGAGTCTATCTCGCTTATTTAAATAAAAAACCGGATCAGACGATTGTTGAAGAAGATCATATCAAGATCGGAGATCGTTTTTTACCGACTTATAAAGGTGAATTGTTAATCAAGAAGACCTTCCCTTCCAAAAAAATATTGCGTACCTATTCGATGGTCGATCTTTTTGAAGGAAAAATCAATCCGGAGTTTATCAAGGATCAGGTGATTTTAATCGGTTTGAATACCTATGATAGGAGGCCTTTGATCTATTCCCATAATGACGAGATCCATGCCAACCAATGGATGGCCGGAGTCATTGATGATATGATTCACAACGCATTTATAAGCCGCCCGACTTTTTTGGTCTATCTGGAAACAACCCTGCTTATTCTATTGGCTTTTTGGGCCGTTTTCATTTTTGCGCGCTGGAATTCGTTGCGACGTTTGGCTGCAATGGCCGGCCTCATTATTCTGATTATCGTGATCAGTCTTGTTTTATCGGCCTACGGTTCTCTCTTGTTAAAGACGTCCTTGTTGACCGGTTGCGTGTTTATGATCTATATGACCATTTTCATCAGGCAATTTTTTAATTTTTATCACCAACAAGATGAAACCGTTGAAACCAGTCGGTTGCTTGCTTTAAGCTTGCAAAGCCAGGGGCATCTGGATCAGGCGTTTGAAAGATTTAAAAAATTACCCCCGGATAGTGAAACCAAAGATC
>RPPU01000176.1 GCA_003819975.1 Desulfobacteraceae bacterium | reverse complement strand
GCGAATTTTGCGGCGCCTGCGTCTCGGTCTGTCCGACCGGCGCCCTGGCGGATAAAGGTTCCAAGTGGGACGGCAAGCCGGACGGCAGCGCCATTTCGACTTGTCCGTTTTGCAGCCTGGGTTGCCAAATCGATTTACATCATAAAGACGGCAAGCTTTCCAAGGTCTATCCGCACCCGGATCCGGAGATCAACGACGGCCAACTCTGCGTGCGCGGCCGGTTCTCCCTGCCGGAAACCACCCATCATCATGAACGCGCCAAGAAACCGATGCTTCGGCGCGGCAAGTATTTCCGCGAGGTGACCTGGCCGGAAGCCCAGGGAGAAGTCAGCGCCAAGCTGAAAGGAATCAAACCGGAAGAGTTTCTCATGCTGGTGTCGGGCGATCTGACCAATGAAAGCCTTTATGCGGCCCAGAAGTTCGTGCGGTCCTGCCTGGGCAACAACAGCATCGACTCCACCGCGCGGCTGAATCTCTCCGGCGGCCTGGGTTTGTGGAGCAAGCTCTTTTCCCTGCCGATCTCCATCAAAGAGATTGCGCAAGCGGATACGATCATTGCCGTGGGTCTGGATTCGCGTTTTTATTTTTCCGTGGCCGGCGTTCAAATCCGGCGCGCGCTTAAAGCGGGCGCCCGGCTTGTGACCATCGACGCCCGCGATACCAACCTGGCGCGTTACACCGATCATCATTTGCAGCCTTCGCCCGGTCGCGAAGGCCTGCTGCTGAGCAGCCTGGCGCAACGCCTGGCCGGTCACCGCAGCAATTTAAAAACCACGGCCAAGGAAGCGGGCGTGGACGAAGAGAAACTTAAAAAGGCCGTTGAATGGCTGAGCGCCGGAGAACACCTGGCGGTCATCCTGGGACCAACGGTTTTCGAGTACAGCAATAACATCGAATTGCTCGATGCGCTTTTCGAATTGGCCAAACGGCCGCAAACTTTTTTTATGCCGCTTTATCACGGCGCCAATGTGCGCGGAGCCCTGGAACTGGGGGCCTTCGGCGAATTACTGCCCGGCGTGGTCAAGACCAAGGGCCCCGAGATTTCCTTGGCCGACGTGCTCGCCAAACGCAAACGACCCAAAGTGATTTATCTGGTGGGTCAAGCCCCGTTTCCGGAACGGCCGGATTGCGATTTTCTGATCAGCCAGGACATTTATTTTCCGCCGTTCGCGGTGGACGCCTTTTTACCGGCAGCCAGTTTTGCCGAAAGCCGCGGCACTCTAACCAATATCGAGGGCCGGATTCAGGAGCTGGTCGGGATCGAAAACCCGATCGCGGGGGCTGTAACCGGTTTTGTGCGGCCGGATTGGCGGATTTTTGCGGAGTTGAGCCAAAAACTCGATTGTAAAGCGTTGAAATACGAAAACGCAGAGGAAATTCTGGAAGAAATCCATGAAGTTGTTTCTCATTTCCCGGCCAAACCGGACCGGGAACCGCGTCAGCTCAAGGCCAAAAGCGAGTTGATCATTGAGAAGAAGAACCAGGCGCCGGCCGGCAAAGGCGAATTTCTGCTCATGGTCGAACAAGGCGGCTTCCAACATCGCGGCATGGACCTCTCCGGCGTGGTGGAAGGCCTGGGAGAACTGGGCTTGGAGCAAGGCTTGCGCCTGAATCCGGATGACCTGGAGCGTTTGGCGCTTAAGCCGGGCGATACGGTAACCATATCCCTGGACGGCAAAAAACTGGAACTCAAAGCCAAAGCAGACCCGGATTGTCCGGCCGGGACGGTGTATGCGTTTCAGCCGCTCAATTTCGGGGGCTTAAGCGGATTCCGGGGTTGGGATTTCTTCCAAGGTTTGCCCTCCAACCCGGTCCGGGTGAACCTGCAACGTGCGGATATATGAAGAAGAATTCACCACAGAGACACAGAGAGCACAGGGAGATTATTTTTATCCCTCTCGAAACAGTTTTCAAAATCTTAAAACTGTTATGTTGAGAGGACGAGAGGGATAAAAAAGCTCGTTGGTAGATTGGTTTTGACTTTCCATCCTCTCAATGGGAAGTCAAAAAATCAAAATCATCTCTGTGGTGAAATAATATTTTTAAATTTACTTGAGATCAGAAGATAACCTTATCGAGAGGAAGATAAAGAATGTACAAAGTCATTGAACGCCGGATGATCGTGCCGAATTTGCACGAATTCGTGGTGGAAGCGCCGGATGTGGCCCGATCGGTTCAACCGGGAAATTTCGTGATCGTCCGGCCGGATGAGAACGGCGAGCGCGTGCCGCTTTCGGTCGCGGACTGGAACCGGGAAGCCGGAACGGTCACGGTCATTTTTATGCAAGTAGGCGCTTCCACGGCCAAACTGGCGCGGCTCAAACCGGGCGACACCATTCCGACTTTTGCGGGGCCCCTCGGCCGGGAAACGGAGATAGAAAACTACGGCACGGTGCTTTGCATCGGCGGCTGTTACGGCATCGGCAGCGTTTATCCCATTGCCCGGGCTTTGAAGGAAAAAGGCAATGCGGTTTACGTGTTGCTCGAAGCACGCAGCGCGTATCTGCTTTACTGGCAGGAGCGCTATAAAAAGGTCACGGATCGCGTATTGGAGATCACCCGCGACGGCACCAATGGTTATAAAGGCCATTTGACGCGTTTGTCCGAGATTTTGACCCTGGAAAAGATCAAACCGGACCGGATCATCGTGAACGGCTGTACTTTTCAGATGATGAAAGTGTCGGAAATGACCCGGCCCATGGGCATCAAAACCATGGTGAACATGAACCCGATCATGATCGACGGAACCGGCATGTGCGGCGTCTGCCGCCTGACCGTGGCCGGCACGACCAAGTTCGCCTGCGTGGACGGCCCGGATTTCGACGGCCATGAAGTCGATTGGCAGGAGTTTCTCAATCGACGGCGCACTTATAACCCTGAAGAAGTTCATCCGCTGCGCAAGAGCGGTTGCGCTTCGCACTTCTAATATTTTTTCCTTGAAACAAGGAAAAAAATATAGAAGATCTTTGCAAAGTCGGTTGCGGTCAGGACTTTAAAATACCCGCACGTGTTAGTGAAGAGCGATTGGTTAAGGAGGAAAAAACATTGGCTAAAGAACTCGATCTGAAAAGTCGGCCCATGCCGAAGCAGGAACCGTTTGAACGCATCAAGAATTTCGATGAAGTGGCCCTGGGTTACACCGAAGAATTGGCGCGGGCCGAAGCCGGCCGCTGCCTGAATTGCAAAAAACCGCAATGCAGCCAAGGTTGCCCGGTCGGGGTCAAAATCCCGGAATTCATCCATTGCATCGCGGAAGGCGATTTCAGCGCCGGTATCAAGAAAATCAAAGAGACCAATGCTTTGCCCGCGGTCTGCGGCTGGGTTTGCCCGCAGGAAGAACAATGCGAGCACAGATGCATTTTGGGCAAAAAGGGCGAATCGGTTTCCATCGGCCGTCTCGAACGTTTTTTAGCCGATTACGAAGCGACCGAGGGCAAAAGCGAAAAGCCGGCCATGGCCGCCTTGAACGGCATGAAGATCGCCATTGTGGGCACCGGTCCGGCCGGCATTACCGTGGCCAATGACTTGGCTTTGCTCGGCTATGAGATTACGATGTTTGAAGCCCTGCACGCGGCCGGCGGCGTATTGACCTACGGCATCCCTGAATTTCGTTTACCCAAAGCGATCGTCAAGCGCGAAGTCGATTATGTCAAAAGCCTGGGCGTTAAGGTTTACCTGGACTACATCGTGGGCAAGACCCGCACGATCAGCAGTATTCTGGAAGAATTTAACGGCGTTTTTGTCGGCGCCGGCGCGGGCTTGCCGTGGTTTATGGGCATTCCGGGCGAAAACCTCAACGGCGTCTACTCGGCCAACGAGTATTTAACGCGTTGCAATCTGATGAAAGGTTACCGCTTTCCGGCCCATGACACGCCCATGAAACGGCCGGGCCGCGTGTTCGTTTTCGGCGGCGGCAATGTGGCCATGGATTCGGCCCGCACGGCTCTGCGGCTCGGAGCGGACGAATCGCATATCGTCTATCGCCGCAGCAAGGAAGAGCTGCCGGCCAGAGCCGAAGAAGCGGAAAACGCCGAAGAAGAAGGCGTGATCTTCGACTACCTGACCTTGCCGATTCGTTTGATCGGCGACGAACGGGGCTGGTTGACCGAGATCGAGTGCCTTAAAATGGAATTGGGCGAGCCGGACGCTTCGGGTCGGCGCAGTCCAAGAGAAATCAAGGGTTCCGAGTTTCGGATGAAGGCGGACGCCGTGATCGTGGCCATCGGCAACAGTCCCAATCCCCTGATTCCCATGACCACGCCGGGACTGAAAGTCGGCAAAAAGGGCAACATTGAAGTGGACGAAGAAACCGGCAAAACGTCGCGCGACCTGATCTGGGCCGGCGGCGACGTGGTCACGGGCGCAGCCACGGTGATCAGCGCCATGGGCGCCGGCCGCAAAGCGGCCAAAGCCATGCACGCGGCGCTTTCAGGTAGTAAATGAAAAAAAGATTCACCACAGAGGACGTAATTTCATAAGACTGAAATTACTCCAGTGGCACAGAGATCACAGAGATGAATTTTTTTCTCCTTGCTGAAACAGTTTTGAAAACCATAAAACTGTTGTGTTGAGAGGACAGCAAGGAGAAAGAATCTCAAGTGAAAATCTGTTTTTATTTATATGGCAGATTGGTTTTTATTTTTCGTCCTCTCAACGAAAAATAAAAAAGAAAAATGATCTCTCTGTGCCCTCTGTGCCTCTGTGGTGAATATAGAAAGCAGTCCATAACGATGAAATTGGAAGAGATCAAAAATATCCTGCAATGCGAGGTCCTAACCCCGGAAATGGACTTGAGCCTGGAAGTGAACACGGTCCTGGCTTCGGATGGTATGAGCGAGATCCTGGCATTTCACAGTCCCGGCGCCCTGATGATCACCGGGTTGACCAATATTCAGTCCGTGCGCACGGCGGATATCGCCGATGTGCGGGCCATTGTCTATATCCGCGACAAGCGACCCCATGAAAAGACGGTCGATCTGGCCCGTCAGAAAAAAATACCGGTTTTGGCGACCAGTCTTGGAATGTTCGATGTGTGCGGCCTGTTGCGCGAGAAAGGCCTGAAAGGCGCTATGTAACCATGGTCGAGGAACTGCTAAAAAAAACATTCACTATTTTTTCACGCAATTTCGACAAAGCCGGCGAGAATTCCACGGAGATAAAGGCTTTGCTCAAAAGCCTCAATTTTGAGCCGGATATCATCCGCCGCCTGGTGGTGGTGGCTTTTGAAGCGGAAATGAACGTGGTGATGTATGCCGATGGGGGACAAATGGATTTCGTGATCACGGACGAAGATATCCGCATCGATATCCGGGATCAAGGCCCCGGCATTCCGGATATCCAGCAGGCCATGCAGGAAGGCTATTCGACCGCGACGGATGAAATGCGCGAAATGGGTTTCGGGTTCGGCATGGGTTTGCCGAACATTAAAAAGAACTCGGATTTTTTAAACATCGAATCCCGGGTCGGAAAAGGGACTACGGTTTCCGCCGGAATCAGGCTGAATGCCAATGCATGAATGGACCCACAGCTTTAAAATCGATCGCGAAAAATGTTCGGGCAACCTGGCCTGCATGCGCTCTTGTCCCACTCAAGCCATCCGCGTGCGCAGCGGCAAGGCCGAACTTATACCCGAGCTTTGCATCGATTGCGGTTCCTGCTTAAAAGTCTGTCCCACCGGGGCCATTTCCGCCACCACCCGTTCCTTGAAAGAAGTTTGGAAGTTCAAGTACAAAGTGGCGGTTCCGTCACCCGTCCTTTTCGGCCAATTTCCGGCCAACATCTCTCCGGTGCATATTGTGGAAGGTCTCAAAGCCATGGGCTTTGACGCGGTCTGGATTATCGCGGAGGAGATCGAACTGGTCAACCGGGCCATCCGCGATTACATGCAGACCTGGAAAGGCCGGCTGCCGCTGGTATCCAGTTCCTGTCCGGTGGTTGTGCGCTTGATCCAGGTCGCCTATCCGGGCGGGGTGGAACAATTAATCCACGTCGAGCCGCCGCGTGAGCTCGCCGGCCGCGAATTAAAACGCAAATACTCAAAGGAATTGGGGATCCCCAAGGAAGAAATTGCCGCCATCTATGTGACCTCCTGCCAGGCCAAAAGTATTTCGATCATCGAGCCGGCTGAAGGAGTTAAGAGTGATTTGGACGGCGCCATCGGGATCGCGGACGTATATAACGGTATTTTGACCGCCGCTCAATCCCACAAGGAAATCAGCAACCATAAGGCCCTTTCAAGGGATTTGTTGCGCAGCGCGAACCTATTCCAATGGGATATGAGCGAAGGCCAGCGCCGGAATCTTCAGGGTTATAACTATATGTCCCTGACCGGTCTCAGAAACATTATCCGGGTTTTTGACGACATTGAAAAGGGTAAATTGCGCAATCTGGACTTTCTGGAGTGTTATGCTTGTTGGGGGGGGTGCATCAACGGCAACCTGACCGTGGATAATCTTTATATCACCCGCAGCAAACTGCAACGCTTGATGGCGGAACTTCCGGAAACGGATCCGCGACTTGAAGAAGAAGTGGCCAGACGGTTTGCCGGTAAGGAATTATACGCCAAAGCGCCCATCCGGCCGCGATCCATCAAGGGCGATATGGGTGACTTGAAAGAACGCATCAAGCGTATCAAGGAAGCGGAAGCCGTTTTGGCCGATTTGCCCGGGCTGAATTGCGGTCTGTGCGGCGCGCCGAATTGCAAGACGCAAGCCAAAGACATTGCCGCCGGAGACGCGCAAAAAAGCGATTGTGTTTTTTATTCCAAAGACCGCCTGGACCGCCTGCGCGAGATCTACCTGAAGAGGAAAGATTGATTCACCACAGAGACACAGAGAACACAGAGATTGATATATTTTTTGCTTTTGGCTGAGAGGGCCAAAAGCAAAAACCAATCTGTGCAATTATTTCGTTTTATTTTAAACCAATGAAGTCGATCAAAGATCGGCACGATGTTGAGGTCATACGAATCAAACTTCTGTTTCGTTTGTCTGAAAGAGAGGATTGGTTTTGACTTTTTCTCCTCTCAAGTCAACAGTTTTGAGCTTCACAAAACTGTTTGAAAAATCAAGAATAAATCTCTGCGTCCTCTGTGCCTCTGTGGTGAATCTTCTATTCTTCGGCTTTATAAATCCGGCAGGGAATGCCCCGGAATTGGGAAGAGCCCATTTCCGCGTTAAACGGCGGCGCAGCACGGGTCAAGATATTCAGATTTGCTTCAGCCCAATTGAATAGATCCTCGGGACCTTTTTCAGGAAACCACCAGCCGAAGTCGGCCGCGATCACCCGCGGGTCGATCTTTTCCGAGAACCGCGCTTTTTGTTTGATCCGTCCTTGCGGAGTCTCCAGATAGACCCAATCACCATCCCGGATCGCGAGTTTTTCAGCCGCAGCGGGATGGACCCATACCAGAGGATCGGAATGCTTCTCTCTTAAGGATTCGATCTGCCTGCCGTCGGAATGGCGAAAAAACCGCGATTTTTGGGTTGTCAGAATCAGCGGATAGGATTGGGTAAAATCCGATTCATCCGCGGAAGCTTCATGCGGTTCGCGGTAAACCGGTAAGGAGTCAAAGCCCCAATCCTTGAGCCGGGCCGAATCGAGTTCGACCTTCCCGGAAGCCGTAGCAAAACCTTTGCTTAAATATTTTTGGGCTTGCCGAGCGCCCGTCCGAATACCTTGTTCGCGAAATTCCCGGAAAGTCAGCCCGGACGGCTCCAAAACCAAATTGAAGAAATCATCCATGTTTTCAAAAAAATCGGATCCCAAGCCCAAGCGCCGGGCAATGCCGTTAATCATTTCAAAATCGGACCGGCAGTCTTCGTATTCCATTGCCTTTTGCTGAATGCGGGCAATAGGATAATAGGGCGGAGCCACAATATTATCGTATTCCAAATAAGTGGCGGCAGGCAGAACCACATCGGCCAGGGCCGCGGTGGGGGTCATGAACCGGTCGGTCACCAACAAAAAGTCCAGATTTTGCAAAGCTTGCCTAACCGCAGAGCTGTTGTTGAAGGTCAAAAGGGGATTGGAGGCATGCACATACATGGCCCGCAGCGGATAGGGGTCGTTTTCAAGAACGGCCCTGACCAGGCTTTGGGGTAAAACCCGTTGAAAAAGGGGCAGCAGAGGGTCACGGCTGCCGACGCGGTTGGTCCATTGCTCGGGC